>JBLWQS010000154.1:0-4618 GCA_048452705.1 Acidimicrobiia bacterium | reverse complement strand
GCTAGGAGCGGGCCTCTTCCGCGAGGACGGGGGAATCCGGGCGCCCGGCGCCGTAGTCCGTAGTCCGTAGTCCGTAGTCCGTATCCGACGGAGTAGTCGGTACTTCGGACTCAGAGTCAAAGCTCACAGCTCACGGCTCAATGCTCACAGCTCACAGCTCACACTCACGTTTCCAGTTTCAACGCCGCTACGAACGCTTCTTGGGGGACCTCTACTTGGCCAACCATCTTCATCCGGCGCTTTCCCTCCTTCTGGCGTTCGAGGAGCTTGCGCTTTCGGGTGATATCGCCGCCGTAGCACTTGGCGGTGACGTCCTTCCTCCTGGCCTTGATGGTTTCGCGCGAGATGATCCTGGTACCGATCGCGGCCTGGATCGGGACATCGAAGAGTTGACGCGGGATCAGTTCCCTGAGTCTCCCCACCATGGCCTTGCCGTAGACGTAGGACTTGTCGCGGTGCACGATTGTGGAGAACGCATCCACCGGAAGTCCATTGAGCAGGATGTTCACCCTCACAAGGTCCGACGCCCGGTAGTCGTCCGGCTCATAGTCGAGCGATGCGTAGCCCCGGGTACGCGTCTTGAGATGATCGAAGAAGTCGAACACGATCTCTGCCAAAGGCATCCGGTAGTGCAGTTCGGCGCGCTCCGGCGAGAGATACGTCATCTCCCCCATCTCACCGCGTCGTTGCTGCACCAGTTCCATGACCGTTCCGATGAACTCTGACGGCGTGATGATCATCACCTTGACATACGGCTCTTCGATCGAGACGAGGCTCGACACGTCGGGAAGATCCTGCGGACTCCGGACGGGGATCCGCTCCCCCGACGTGAGGTTCGCCCGGTACGCGACCGATGGTGCAGTCGCAACAAGCTCGAGGTCGTATTCACGTTCGAGGCGCTCCCGGACGATCTCCATGTGGAGGAGTCCGAGGAAACCCACGCGAAATCCGAAACCGAGGGCCCGACTCGTCTCAGCCTGAAAGACGAGAGAAGAGTCGTTCAACCGGAGCTTGTCGAGTGCTTCACGAAGCCGTTCGAAGTCGTCTCCGTCGGTCGGGAACAGACCGGAGAACACCATCGGCTTCGGCTCCTGGTAGCCCGGGAGTGCCTCGGAGGTTCCTTTGCTGGTATGCGTGACGGTGTCGCCGACGCGAATGAGGTCGATCTCTTTGACACCGGTGATCAGGTACCCAACCTCGCCGGTGCCGAGGCGTGACACTGCTTCGGTCGACGGTCGTCGTATCCCGAGTTCGTCGGCATCGACGTCGAGGCCTGTCGCCATGAATCGGATGGGATCTCTCGTCGACATGCTCCCGTCGACGACGCGGACATGACTGACCACGCCGCGGTAGGTGTCGTAGAAGGAGTCGAAGACCAGCGCACGAAGTGGCGCGTCCTCATCACCCTCGGGCGGGGGGAGACGGTCGACGATCGCTTCAAGCAACTCGTCGATTCCCACGCCGGTCTTGGCCGAAACACGGATGACCTCGTCGGCTGTTCCCCCAAGCACTCCGGCGAGTTCCTCGGCCGCCCGATCGGGATCGGCCGCAGGGAGGTCGATCTTGTTGACGACCGGGATGATCTCGAGTCCGTCCTCGATCGCCATGTATGCGTTCGCCAGGGTCTGGGCTTCCACACCCTGGGATGCATCGACGACGAGAACGGCGCCTTCGCAGGCTTCGAGACTCCTGGATACCTCGTAGGAGAAGTCAACGTGGCCGGGAGTGTCGATGAGGTTGAACTGGTACGTCTCCCCCGACAGCGCTTCGTAATCGATTCGCACGGCATTGGCCTTGATCGTGATCCCGCGTTCCCTCTCGAGCTCCATATCGTCCAGGACTTGTTCACGCATGTCGCGCTCGGAGATCGCGCCGGTGCGCTCAAGGAGACGATCGGCGAGCGTCGACTTGCCGTGGTCGATGTGCGCGATGATGGAGAAGTTGCGAATGCGCGATGGCGCGGTCATAGGTCGGATCCGGGGGTGGGGCTACTTAGTGTACCGTTGAGCCGTTCTCCTGTTATCGTTACTTCTCGTTCCCACCACCTCACGAGGTTCGTCCAGCATGGCCAATATCAAGTCCCAGAAGAAGCGCAATCGCCAGACCGAGAAGCGGTACGCACGCAATAAGGCGGTTCGCTCCGAGTTGAAGACTCGCGAGAAGAACGTCATGGCGGCCGTTGAAGCCGGCAACACGGCCGAAGCCGAAGAGCTCCTCCGCATCGCCCAGAAGCAGATCGACATGGCTGTGACCAAGGGCGTGCTGCACGCCAACACCGCTGCTCGTCGGAAGTCTCGCCTCACCCGACGGGTTCGCTCAGTCTCCGTCTGATCCGATGACCGATCACGCAATCTGGCTCACGCCCGCGGCCCACGACAAGCTGCAGACCGAATTCGATCATCTCACCACCGAAGGTCGACAAGACGCCGCCGAGCGTATCGCGATCGCTCGTGCTCACGGCGATCTTCGAGAGAACGCAGAGTACGACTCCGCGAAGAACGAGCAGGGCCTCATGGAGGCGCGCATTCGCAAGTTGAAGCACCTCCTCGACAACGCTGAAGTACGCGAGGTCGAGAACTCGGGTCTCGTCGAAGTCGGAACCATCGTGACCGTGATCGACGATGACGAAGACGAGTACGAGTTCTTCGTCGCACCGTCAGAGAACAAGGTCGCCGGCATCCTCCTCGCCTCCCCTGAGAGCCCCCTCGGCGGAGCGCTCCTCGGTGCCGCACCGGGTGATGAAGTCAGCTACGAAGCCCCCGGCGGAACGTTCACCTACCGAATCGCCGCAGTAAGGGTGTACGAAGCCTGAGCTGACAGCCAACAGCTGACAGCAGACAGCCCACAGCCCAAGACCTTCTCCGATTGTCCTTCCAGTGAAGAGCCTCCCTGCTCTGCTGATCCAGTCGGAGAGCACTGCCCCAGGATCGGCGTTCCCTTCTTGCTGTCCGCTGTTTGCTGTCGACTGTCTGCTCTACCGCCCGAGCCATCTGCACATCGCCACCGTTAGGCGTTCCAGCGTTACGCGGTGGGTTGCTTCCGGGGCCGTCTTGATCTGAAGGTCGGCTCGTGCCAATGCCTCGAGCGACCGGCGTAGCGAGTCGGCTCGTGTTGACGATCGCCGTTCCCACACCTTCCGAACGGGGAACGACGACGGAGATGCCCCAACCCATCCCGCATAGGTCTCCATGTCTGGGGCGACGGCGGCGAGGGACCGCTTTCTGACTTCGCCTTCGAGAAACGACAGCACGACGAGAGGATGTCCGTGTTCGAGGAAGTCGGCGAGACGCCGGAGTGCTTCTCCCTCGTTCCCGGCATTGATCGCGTCGGCAAGCAGCCACATGGGTTCATCCGGACGGTTCGCATACCGCCCCAGGACATCCTCCTCACTCACCGTCGAGCCGTCTGCAGCGAGTTGATCCAGGGCCTGGCCGAGCGCGGCAACGTCAGATCCGAACCGACGGAGCAGTACAGAAGCAGCCCCCGGATCGATCTTCAGCTTCCGCTCCGATGCTGCCTCCGCGAGCCAGCGAGAGGCGTCCCGCTCGCGGAACTTCTTCACAGATTCGGTCGACCCGCGAGCACGCAGCGTCTTTCCGAGCGGGGCAGGAATCGCCCCCGACGCGGCGAAGACCGCTGTCACCGCATCGGGATCCGCCACATCGACAAGCTCCGCGATGACCTCGGCTTCTGCCTTGAGGAGATTCTGTGCATCCATCACAAGCACGCCGCTGACGTCCCCGAAGAGCGATCCGCTCTGAAGCGCTGGGACGATCCCCTGCACCGACTCTCGGAGTTGACCGTCAGATGACTCCGAGGCGCCGCGACCGGGAACGTCGATTCTCTGATGGTCCGTGACCCCTGCCGCATCGAAAATGTCGCTTGCTTTGTCGTACATGACCTCGCGTTCGCCGGGTCCGGCGTCGCGGGGCCCGCTGATGACGGTGAAACCCATGACACGAGTCTCCGCGTTCCCGCGACGCTGCGCAAGTCGGCTCATCTTCTAACCCGGGGTTATCCCTGAAACCGTCCCCGAGCACTCAGGGAAGCACTCGGGTCATACCCGATTGGCCCCGTCTCCTCCATCCAGCACGATGCCGGGAGCAAGAACTACTCCCCAGCAGGGGATTCCTTGGAGGGAACCGAGCCATGAACCGCTCACCTATCTATCGAACGTACGCCTGGATCAATCGACACGCGATCAACGTCACCGTGGCGCTGATCCTCACCGTCATCGCCATCGGCGTGGCCGGCGTGGCGGTGGCAGACACCGACGAACCGAGCTTCGATCCGGAGAGCGAGATCGTCACCATCTACGAGAGAGCGGATTCGACCCTCGGCTCCGAATCGAGCGTGGAGTACTCGACGTTCCTCGTGGAAGCCGCTGATGGCGGCGACGTACTCACCCCGGATACATTGCGCGAGTGGAAGGTGGCTTCAGACCGGGTCCGGTCCTCATCAGACAATCAGGCACACCTCGTCGGTCGATTTGATCCGGACACGGGAACAACGATTCCGGGAGTCCTCTCGATTGTCGATATCGTCGACGATTCCCTCCCCGGAGGCCTGAGCGCAGCCACTGATGACGAGATCAAGGCTGCAGTCGCTTCGGTTCTCG
>JBLWQS010000153.1:0-4621 GCA_048452705.1 Acidimicrobiia bacterium | reverse complement strand
TTTCTCTCCGGCGATGACCTGCCCGGACTCGCGAAACGCGATGGGGCGTGGGTTCCCACGATCCTCGGCGCCGAAGCGATCATCGAGATGCTCGGCGCCGACAGCACCGGTGGCCGACTCCTTGCCGATGGCGTCGGCAATGTCCGAGACCTCCTCCCAGAAGCCGAGCGCCTTGGCGTGACCGTGCTCACGGGAACCGACCTGGCCATTCCCCACGGAAGGGTCGCTCACGAAGCGATCCGCCTCCATGAACTTGGCCTGTCAAAGGAGGCGACGCTCCGTGCAGTCACCACGGCCGCCTTCGACTACCTCGGCATCGAACATGGTTTCTCCCCCGGCATGCCCGCCGACGCCGTGTTCTTCGCCGACGATCCAAGAGACCATCTCGAGACGCTTCTCGAACCGCAGGTGATCGTCAGATCGGGTCGAACGATCGTCCATTGACATATTTATGTCACCCACATATGTTGTGATGCATGAGAACCACGATTCGAATGGACGACGATCTGATTGCAGCCGCTAAGGCAGAGGCCGCTACCACCGGCCAGAGCTTGACCGCTTTCATCGAAGAGGCCGTGCGACGACAGCTTGCAGCGCTGCGTAGAGCGCAGGAAACCCCTACAGCGGAGCTGCCGGTCTTTGCCGGGGACGGTCTGCTTCCGGGCGTTGACCTCGACGATTCAGCGGCGCTGCTGGACCTCATGGAGGGACGGTGAGACTCTTCGACGTGAATGTGCTCGTCAACGCCCAGCGTCTCGACGCAGATCACCACGAGCCATGCCGGCGAATCCTGGACGAGACCCTCGCCTCTCCCGGGGCATTCGGGCTGACCCCGATCGTCTTGAGCGGCTTCCTTCGGATCGTCACCCATCCCCGGATCTTTCGAACGCCGACACCTCTCGAAGACGCCATCGAGTTCGTCGAGATCCTCCGCGGCCAACCCCAGTCTGAGATCATCTACCCCGGCCCGCGGCACTGGGACATCTTCACGATGCTGGCCCAGGAGGCGTCGGCACGGGGGAACTTGATCCCGGATGCCTATCTCGCTGCGATCGCCATCGAGTCTGGATCTGAGTGGGTATCGATAGACGGCGACTTCGCCAAATTTCCGGGACTCCGCTGGATCGACCCGCGCGCTGTCTGATCGAGTCGGGGATTCAGAGTTCCAGGCGCTGGTAGACCAACACCGCGCCGGTCACAAACGCCAGTGATGCCATGATCGTCCATGCAACGGCGCTCGTGGCCCCCAGCGGGTCGCCGTAGACGTACTCGGTCACGGCCATCCACTGGCCGGGATCGGCGCCGACGAGGCCCGCCGGAGTGTAGGTGTCCCATCCTCCCCACACCCATCGCAAAGGCATCCGGGCGTTGAACAATGTGTACATGACCAGCAACGCCACGACACCGCGGATTCGGATCAGGATTCCGAGGAAGGCCGTCAGAAAAACGAAGAACCCCACGACCAGACAGACGATCAGTAGAGCAGCGAGAAACCGATTGAGCGGCGGTGGCTCCGCCGTTACGAACCGATATGGCTTCACCTTCGGCAACCACCAGTAGGCGGTGAGGCCGGGGATGAAGATCGCCGTCGTCGACAGCCCAACCCAGAGACCGACGAGTTTGGCAACGAGATAGCCCGAACGTGGGACCGGTTTGGACACCGTCCACGACGCTATCCCGCTCCGGTACTCTCCGAGAACCGTGGCTTCAGTGAGAACAATGGCGGCAACCGGAACGAACAACACGAGCATGCTCATGAGTGACTCGAACCCGAGACCGCCGAACGGCATGTGTTTGGTGACGACGGTGAAGTAGAGCCACCCGTCGATCATCAGCAGCCAGAAGACGAGACGGAAGAGGCCGCGCCACCCGGTCCATCGGGCCAACTCGCCTCGGAGAACGCCCCAGGTTCCGGATGCGGCGATGCGACTCGAGTGGAGATCAATCGTCATCGTCGATCCCTACGAGCTCGAGGTAGGCGTCCTCCAAACGACGATCGCTGAGGTGGAACTCGAGAACGTCACACGCGTCATCGGCGAGCAGTGTCGGTACGAGTCGATCCGCGGCGGCTGCACTATCCGTCACCCGCACGACCCACTGCTCGACGTCTCCTTGTCTACGAGTATCGACACTGCGAACCCACGGTTCGGCCTTCAACGTCTTCAGCGTGCCGTTTGTCTCACCTCGTAGCCGCACGGCGTAGTCGGGCTCGGATGCCTCGAGGATCGCGTCGAGTGGTCCTTGGGCGATGGTCCGCCCACCGCTGATCATCACGACGGTGTCGCTCACCTGTTCAACATCATCGAGGATGTGGGTCGAGTAGAAAACCGTCGTGTCGCCGCCGATCTCGGCGATGAGGTCCAGCATCTCACGCCGCCCCACCGGGTCGAGGCCGGCGGACGGTTCGTCCATGATCACGAGGGCAGGGTCGGAAACGAGCGCCTGGGCGACGCCGAGACGCTGCCGCTCGCCGCCGGAGAGGCCTCGCACACGCCGCCGGGCCTTTTCCGCCATGCCGACCCGATCAAGCAACTCATCCACACGCCGGCGCAGCGCCCGACCGTGCAGCCTCCCGGGATAGAGATGCGCGACGTAGGACACAACGCCCCGGACGGTCTGGTTCGCCGGGAAGACCGGGTCCTGAGGCAGGTAGCCGATCCGACTGCGTGCGACGAGTCCGTGCGTGCGAACGTCATCGCCCAGCACGGATGCCCATCCGCCGGACGGCCGGATCAGGCCCAGGAGGATCTTCATCGTCGTGGTCTTCCCTGCGCCGTTCGGTCCGAGGAACCCGCAGATCGAGCCCCGCGGGACTTCCAGGTCGAGTCCGCGGAGTGCCTCAACCTTGCGGTACTTCTTCCGGAGTTGCCGGATCTCGATCGCCGGAGCCGTCATGCGAGTTCCTTCCGGTCAAAGCGCCACACGGCGAGGATCAGCACCACAGCCGTCCACAGGAACGAAGCGGCCAACGGAATCGCGACTGAAGGGGTCTTGCCCTGAGCAACATCGATGATCACTCGGATCAGGCCAGCCGGTGACGCTGCCGAATAGGAACCCGCGAGTGCGATCGCACCGAACACGCCGACCACGGCGAGCCCAAGGCCGAACACGGCCGTTCGAGATCGCAGCACCGTGCCGAGAACCATCATCACGGCGACAACGAACATGAGCAATACAGAGAGCGCCAACAACAACGCAAGCCAGTCGACGAAGCCGACGAGGCTCGTGAAGCGTCCCCACATGCCGATCGGACCGCCCGTGACCTCAGTAAGTTCTGACACCCGGAACTCCGACCTTCCCCAACCGGATGCTTCGAGGAGGACCGGATACAGGGCGCTTCCGGTCACGAGGACGGCCGCCGTGATGCCCGTAGATGCGGCGAGGAACTTGGCGAGGATCACGGCCGGTCGCCCGATCGGCATCCCCACGAGCCAGGATGCCGTGCCTCGCTCGATCTCGCCGAGCACGGAGCCCTCTGTGAGCGAAACCACCGACAGCAGCAGCATCGCGATCCACAAGCCGAAGAAGGGGAAGAGCAGACTGCCGAACTCGCTGGCACCGGCTCGCCACTGGGAGTACATCATGACGAACACGCCGAAACCGGCGATGGTGAGGAACAGGACACGCCACGGGAACCAACCTCGCAGTTCGACCACGAGCAGCCCACCGAGGCCGCGAAGCGGGGACACCGTCTCGATGCGTCGCAGCGTGGCGGTGTCAGTCGTCATCGACAGCCCCCACGAGGTCGAGATAGATGTCTTCGAGGTTGCGCTGCTCCGGACGCAACTCCGTCACGCGAGTGCCGTCGTGTCCGTGGAGCATCCGCAACAGCTGATGCTCTGCAGCCTCACGCTCTGCGACCTCGATCTCCCACACTCCCGGATCGACCATCCGGGTCGCGCCAACCCATGGTTCGGAGTGAAGGTGTCCCACTGCTCCGGCCCCATCTCCGTCGAGCCACACCCGATACACCGCCGCACCACCTCCGAGGAATGACTCCATCGGGCCCTGCTCGATGATCTCCCCTTGGTCGAGCACGATGACGTGGTCGGCGATGCGTTCCACATCGTCGAGGATGTGGCTCGAGTAGAAGATCGTCATCCTCTCCTTGAGAGCTTCGAGGAGATCAAGCACCTGGCTCCGGCCTTCGGGATCGAGCCCGACGGACGGCTCGTCGAGGATGAGCAGGTCGGGATCTCCGATGACCGCCTGGCCGATCCCGAGGCGCCGGCGTTCGCCACCGGACAAAGCCTTCACCTTCCGGTCGGCTCGATCGTCGAGGCCCACGAGATCAAGAGTCTCGTCGACCTTGGACTCGATCGCCGACTTGGACCCCGACAGGTAGCGGCGTGCAACGAACCGCAAGGTCCTGCGGACGGTGACCCGCGGGAAGAACGACGGGTCCTGCGGCAGATAGCCGATGCGGGACCGCCTCGCGAGGCCGTTTCCGTTGATGTCCTCGCCGAGCACCGACGCCCATCCATCCGATGGTCGGATGAGCCCCATGAGGATCCTCATCGTGGTCGTCTTCCCGGCGCCGTTCGGTCCTATAAGACCAAGGATCTCGTCCCGGTCGATGTTAAAGGAGATATCTTTAAGGGCCTCCAGGCCGCCAAAGCTT
>JBLWQS010000152.1:0-4643 GCA_048452705.1 Acidimicrobiia bacterium | reverse complement strand
AATCCGTGGGCGCCTTCGGCGCCGTACTCAGTACTCAGTACTCAGTACTCAGTACTCAGTACTCAGTACGATCTTGCTCAAAGCTCATAGCTCAAGGCTCAAATCCGGCAGTGTGCCCTTCTCCTTGTGTTCGAAGATGAGCGCCGTCTCGATGTGGTCGACCTCGCGCATCGTCGTGAAACCGGTGACGGCGAGTTGACGCAGATGGTCGGCATCTCGAACGACAACGCGGATCAGGAAGTCGTTTGGACCGGTCACGTGCGACAGGCTGATGACCTCGGGCAGAGCCTCGGCATGGAGTTCGAACGCCTCGACTTCCTCCGCCGAGTGACGCCGCAGACGAACAGCGATCATGGCCTGCATTCCGATGCCCAGGACACGCGGGTCAACAGCGGCATGAAAACCGGAGAACACGCCGACCGTCTCCAGGCGCCGCATGCGTTCGGAACACGTCGACGGTGCGATGCCCGCGCCGGCCGCTAACTCCTTGTTCGAGAGCCGTGCATTGTCCTGCAAGAGGGCGATGATTGCGCGATCTGTACGGTCGAGATAGGGAACATCGGCCATTCAACGAATCCTCTCCGGATCGGGTAGCGCTTTCTAGCACGATACCCCACAATGCTGTCATTGGTAGGCGGTCTGTACGGGATTCCAACCGTATCGACGAACAGCGAACGGAAGGAACCGCAGTGAGGGACGAGTACGACGACACCATCGCAGGGAAGAAGCTCTCGCCCGAGAGCCTCATGATGAGCTACGGCTACCGGCCTGAATGGTCGGAGGGCGCCATCAAGAGCCCCATCTTCCAGACGTCGACCTTTGTGTTCCAGACTGCTGCTGAGGGCAAGCGTTTCTTCGCACTCGCCGAAGGATCCGTTGAAGCCGCCGACGGTGAGAAGCCGGGACTGATCTACAGCCGCCTCAACAACCCGGACCTCGAGATCCTCGAGAATCGCCTCAGACTCTGGGACGGAGCCGACCGCGGTCTCGTCTTCGCCTCTGGGATGGCTGCCATCACGACTGCGATGCTTGCCTATCTGCGTCCCGGCGACGTGCTTCTGCATAGCGCTCCGATCTACGGCGGGACCGACCACTTCGTCCACGATGTCTTGCCCGAGTTCGGTGTTCGCACGGTTAAGTGGGAACCGGACATGTCCGAAGGGGACCTCGAAGTGGCACTCGAGTCGGTGCTCGACGGGCGCCGCCTCGGTGCGATTCTGATGGAGACTCCAGCGAACCCGACGAACGATCTCTTCAGCATCGCGATGGCTCGTCGGATCGCCGATCGCTACAGCGACGGAGAACGCCGCGTTCCGGTCGCCGTCGACAACACCTTCCTCGGGCCGCTCTGGCAACACCCGTTGCAGCACGGTGCCGACCTTGTGATCTACTCGGCGACGAAGTACATCGGAGGCCACTCC
The DNA here is from genome assembly GCA_048452705.1 of Acidimicrobiia bacterium. Lineage (GTDB taxonomy): Bacteria > Actinomycetota > Acidimicrobiia > Spongiisociales > UBA5794 > JAHEEL01. Next base: position 3,222 of record JBLWQS010000152.1, on the reverse strand, counting down.
GACCTCATCGCCGGCGCAGTCCTCGGATGCCACGAGATGATGGAACCGGTCGCCGGCATGCGCACCATCCTCGGGAGTATGGCGACGCCGCTCACTTCGTGGTTGATGATGCGAAGCCTCGAGACGCTGGATCTCAGGATGCGAAGAGAGACGGAGAGCGCTCAGAAGATCGCCGCGTTCCTCGTGACCCACCCGAAGGTGGTGGATGTCGGCTACCTCGGCCTCCTCGAAGAGGGCGACCCCGGATACGACATCTACAAGGAACAGGCCGAAGGGCCCGGGGCGATGATCACGTTCTGGATCGACGGAGACGAAGAAGAGGCGTTCCGGTTCATCGACTCGCTGAGTCTCATCCACCTCGCCGTGAGCCTCGGGAGCACGGAGACGCTCGTCGAGCATCCCGCGACCATGACGCACGCCGGACTCGACCCCGACGAGAAGAAGAAACTACGGGTCAACGGCGCACTCGTTCGCCTATCGATCGGCGTTGAGAACCCCGATGACCTGATTCACGACATCTCGACCGCGCTCGACGCCGTCTGAGGAAAGGACGATCGCCATGACGCGAAGCTGGGCAGAACCCTGGAAGATCAAGATGGTCGAACCCCTCACGATGACGACCCGAGAGGAACGAGAGCGTGCGATCAAGGACGCCGGGTTCAACACCTTCCTCCTCAAGTCGGACGATGTCTACATCGATCTGCTGACCGACTCGGGAACGTCGGCGATGTCGGATCGTCAGTGGTCGGCGATGTTGCTTGGTGACGAGTCGTACGCCGGTGCGACGAGCTTCTACAAGCTCGTCGAGGCCGTCCACGACGTCTACGGCTACGAGGAACTGATCCCGACCCACCAGGGCCGCGGCGCCGAGCATCTGCTGAGCCAGATCCTCATCACCCCCGGTGATGTGATCCCCGGCAACATGTACTTCACGACAACTCGATTCCACCAGGAGTACGCGGGTGGCATCTTCGTCGACGTGATCGTCGACGCGGCCCATGATCCGTTGAGCGAGTTCCCGTTCAAGGGCAACATCGACATGGACAAGCTCCGTGCCGTCGTCGCCGAGCACGGGGCCGATCGTGTCCCATACGTATCGTTCGAGACGAACGTGAACATGGCCGGAGGCCAACCCGTTTCGATGGCCAATCTTCGTGAGGTCTACGAATACTGCCGGGCCAATGACATCTACGTCATGCTCGACGCGACACGTGCACTCGAGAACGCCTACTTCATCCAGCAGCGGGAAGAGGGATACGCGGACCGCTCGATCGCCGAGATCGTGCGCGAGATCGCTTCGTACTCCGACGGTGCCACGGTGTCTTCCAAGAAGGACAACCTCGTCAACATCGGTGGGTTCCTGGCTTTGCGCGATCCGGAACTCGCGCGACAGGCGCGTGCGCTGCTCGTTGCGTTCGAAGGTTTGCACACGTACGGCGGCATGTCAGGACGCGACATGGAAGCCCTTGCCGAAGGGATTCGCGAGATGGTCGCGACCGACGACCACGTGCGAGCACGTGTCGGTCAGGTCGTCTATCTGGGAGAAGCACTCACCGCAGCGGGGATTCCGCTGATCCGGCCGATCGGCGGTCACGGCGTGTTCTTGAACGCCAGCGAGATCCTCGATCATCTGCCACAGGATCATTTCCCTGCGCAGGCGCTGGCCGCGGCCCTCTATCGGGATTCGGGCGTGCGCGGTATGGAGCGTGGCAACGTCTCCGCTGGTCGTGATCCGGAGACCGGGGAGAACCGACATCCGAAACTCGAACTGGTGAGGTTGACCATTCCGCGTCGGGTGTACACGCAGTCCCACATGGACGTGACCGCCGAGTCGGTGATCGACGTGTACCGGAACCGTCACGAAGTGAGAGGCCTCCGGTTCACCTACGAACCAGACTCCCTGAGGTTCTTCCAAGCAAGATTCGAAGAGATCTAGCCAGCCGAAGGCCGGCGCCATGCGTATTCGGTAGTCCGTATCCCGGAGGACGCCGAAGAGAGGGAACGGGGCATCTTCCTCTCCTGAGGAGAGGGATGAGGGGATGTGGTCGCTGCGCAGGTGACATGCTGAACCCGATGGATCGGGTTCCCAATTGCACGCCTGTTCGGTCCCGAGTACCGAGTACGGACTACCTCGGCCTCCGGCCGATCACAGCATGACCGGTAACTTGATCAGGATGATGGCTCCTGCGACCACCCCGATGATTCCGACCAGGTTCACGAAGTGGCGGTTCCAGCGGTTCTCGAGCTTGGACGCAATCCCTGAGAAGAAGAGAACGGTTGCGAACAGCACGGCCGTGAGCACGTAGTTGTCTCCGTTCTGATTGGCGGTGCGAGCGTCGACGGCAGCCTGGTCGGCTACCTCCACGAGTTCTTGTGCTTCTGCGAATTTGGCGATCTGGTACTCGGGCATCTCGAACGGAGTCGCGGGAGCGTCGGGGTTGCCTACGGGATCGGCTGCCAGCCAGGCGTCCATTGCGGGGCGGAACTCGTTGCGGAATCGATTGTAGAGAAAACCGGAAAGGGTTCCGGTTGTCGGCGTGAACGTAGCCCCGTCGTATGACTGGATGCTTCCGCTGTCGACGTCGTCCATGTATGCGGCGACAAAGTCCGTGTACATCGCCACATCGATCTGCACGAGCTGTCCGCCGGCGGTGTCCGCACGAGCGGATTCGGTTCTTGAAGCGCCGGCGACGGAGAACTGGATCGACTGCTCGCCTCCCCACTTCCCGGCCTGGAACGCTGCCCAGGCGGTGAGGATGACAGCGATAGCGAGGACGATCGAGGCGATCGCCTCGATCTTGCTGCTGAGGTCGAGTTTCTCTACGAACGATTCTTCGTTGCTATCAGTCATGGCGAGAGAGCGTAGTCGACTGACAACCAGATGGGCCGGGGTTCAGGCGTGAACGGTGTCGACGATGTGTCGCTCGAGCATCGCCCATGTCGACGGGTGGGCCAGTTCGTCGCGCATCGAGCGCAGCGTGGCAAGGAAAGACGGGATCGCGGCTTCGACCGACATCGGATTGCCTCTCGTGAGTTCGAGAACACGCTGGTCGGGCCGGAGGATCAGGACATCGGTGTCCGGCCACTCTCTCTTGAGAAGATCGACTTCGGCGGCCAGAGCGATGCGACCGACTCGATCGAGGGTCTCCTCATAGAAGCGGCCATGTCGACGCGTTCCAGTAGCGGCCATCGGCGCCACGATGATGACGAGATCCAACGGGA
>JBLWQS010000151.1:0-4664 GCA_048452705.1 Acidimicrobiia bacterium | reverse complement strand
CGATCAACCAGAAACCGATCGTGGCCGAGGGCGACGTCGTCAAGACCGGCACCGTCCTCGCAGACGGGCCGTCCACCGAAGACGGCGAGCTTGCGCTCGGACGCAACCTGCTCGTCGCGTTCATGCCGTGGAACGGCTACAACTATGAGGACGCGATCATTCTCTCGCAGCGCCTCGTCACGGACGACGTGCTCACCTCGATCCACATCACGGAGCACGAGATCGAGGCCCGTGACACGAAGCTGGGCGCTGAGGAGATCACCCGTGATATTCCGAACGTCGCTGAAGAGGTGCTCGCGGATCTCGACGATCAAGGGGTCATCCGGATCGGTGCCGACGTCGGACCCGGAGACTATCTGGTCGGCAAGATCACGCCGAAGGGCGAGACAGAGCTGACTCCGGAAGAGCGCCTCCTACGGGCGATCTTCGGTGAGAAGGCCCGCGAGGTTCGCGACGTGTCTCTCAAGGTACCGCACGGTGAGACCGGCAAGGCCATCGCCGTCAAGGAATTCCGTCGGGATGAGGGTCACGACCTTCCGCCCGGGATGAACGAACTCGTCCGTGTCTACGTTGCCAAGCAGCGCAAGATCTCGGAGGGTGACAAACTCGCCGGACGCCACGGGAACAAGGGCGTCATCGCGAAGATCCTTCCGGAAGAGGACATGCCGTTCCTGCCGGACGGCACCCCGGTCGACATCATCCTGTCGCCGCTCGGTGTCCCGTCCCGTATGAACTTGGGTCAGGTCCTCGAGACTCATCTCGGATGGGCGGCGTCTCGTGGGTGGAACTCCTTCGAAGACCTGGTGAGTCCGGCATCCAAGGGTGCCGCACCGTGGACGAAGACGGCAACACCCGTCTTCGACGGTGCACACGAGAACGAGATCCTCAAGATCCTCGACAACACGCTGCCGAACCGTGACGGAGACGTCATGGTCAACAGCGTCGGCAAGGCGCAATTGTTCGACGGTCGCTCAGGCGAGCCGTTCGATTCGCCCATCACCGTCGGGTACATGTACATCTTGAAGCTGGTCCACCTCGTGGACGACAAGATCCATGCCCGATCGACGGGTCCGTACTCGATGATCACTCAGCAGCCGCTGGGCGGTAAGGCGCAGTTCGGCGGTCAGCGCTTCGGTGAGATGGAGGTGTGGGCGCTCGAAGCGTACGGCGCCGCATACGCCCTCCAGGAAGTCCTGACGATCAAGTCCGACGATGTGCGAGGCCGCGTGAAGGTCTACGAGGCGATCGTCAAGGGCGAGAACATTCCAGAACCCGGGATCCCCGAGTCGTTCAAGGTGCTCGTCAAGGAGATGCAGAGTCTGTGCCTCAGCGTCGAGATGCTCTCGGCCGGTGAGGAAGTCGAGTTCAAGGAAATCGAAGAGGACATGTTCCGCACAGCGGCATCCCTCGGAATCGACATTTCTCGGCCCGAGAAGGCCGAAATCGAAGTCAACATTTGAGGCTGACGGGAGCAACTGGTGACACAACTGTTCGATGAACTGAAAATCAGCCTCGCTGCGTCGGATCAAATCCGCGCGTGGTCCTTTGGCGAGGTCAAGAAGCCCGAGACGATCAACTACCGGACCCTCAAGCCCGAGAAGGAAGGCCTCTTCGACGAGCGCATCTTCGGGCCGACCAGGGACTGGGAGTGCTACTGCGGTAAGTACAAGCGAGTTCGTTTCCGCGGCATCGTCTGTGAGCGGTGCGGCGTTGAGGTGACACGCTCGAAGGTGCGTCGTGAGCGCATGGGGCACATCCAGCTCGCCGCGCCGGTAACACATATCTGGTACTTCAAGGGTGTTCCGAGTCGTCTCGGCTACCTCCTCGATATGTCTCCGAAGGAGCTCGAGAAGGTCATCTATTTCGCTGCCTACCTCATCACACACGTTGATGAAGAGAAGCGGCACACCGACCTCTCTGAACTCGAAGACGCCACCCGTCATGAGCTTGAACTCATCGGAGAAGAGGCGGCCGAGTGGAAGGAAGCCCGTCTGATCCGGCTCGAGCAAGAGCTCACCCAGATGGAAGAGGCCGGTGCCAAGACCCAGGAGATCAACGCACGCCGCCGTGAGGTGGAGCGTGAGATCAAGGATCGCGACGAGCGGGCGAGCGTCGAAGAAGAACTCCTCCAGGAGGCCTTCGATACGTTCAAGTCGATGAAACCCAAGCAGCTGATCGAGTCCGAGCAGCTCTGGCGTGAGATCGTCGAGCGTTACGGCGACTACTACGTCGGCGGCATGGGAGCCGAGTCGGTCAAGGATCTCATCGGTCGGCTCGATCTCGACGCGGAGATGGATCGGCTTTACGAGGACCTCGAAGCCAGGTCGCAACAGCGCCGGCAACGTGCGATGAAGCGCATGAAGGTTGTCAAGCCGTTCTCCGCTGGAAAGAACGATCCGAAGAGCATGATCCTCGACGTCGTTCCTGTGATCCCACCGGACCTCCGTCCGATGGTTCAGCTCGACGGCGGCCGATTCGCAACATCCGACCTCAACGATCTGTATCGCAGGGTCATCAACCGGAACAACCGTCTGAAGCGCTTGATCGACCTCGGTGCCCCCGAGATCATCGTCAACAACGAAAAGCGCATGCTCCAGGAGGCCGTCGATGCGCTCTTCGACAACGGTCGCCGCGGTCGCGCCGTCACGGGTCCGGGCAACCGGCCCTTGAAGTCGTTGTCCGACATGCTGAAGGGGAAGCAGGGCCGGTTCCGTCAGAACCTGCTCGGCAAGCGCGTCGACTACTCGGGACGTTCGGTCATCATCGTCGGCCCGGAGTTGAAACTCCACCAGTGTGGTCTGCCGAAGATCATGGCGCTCGAGCTGTTCAAGCCGTTCGTGATGAAGCGCCTCGTGGATATCGGCGAAGCCCAGAACATCAAGGCGGCCAAGCGCATGGTCGAGCGCAGGCGCTACCAGGTGTGGAATGTGCTCGCGGACGTCATCGAAGAGCACCCGGTGCTCCTCAACCGTGCGCCGACGCTTCACCGCCTCGGAATCCAGGCGTTCGAGCCGGTACTCGTCGAGGGCAAGGCCATCAGGCTGCACCCCCTCGTGTGCGAGGCGTTCAACGCAGACTTCGACGGCGACCAGATGGCGGTTCACCTTCCGCTCTCCGCAGAGGCTCAGGCTGAGGCCAGGGTTCTCATGCTGTCGTCGAACAACCTCTTGTCGCCCGCTTCGGGTCGTCCGATCGTCACTCCTTCTCAGGACATGGTCATCGGACTCTTCTATCTCTCTGAGATGACCGAAGACGCGAAGGGCGCCGGACGCGCGTTCGCGGACATCGAGGAAGCGATGATGGCGTACGAGGTCGGTGACCTCTCGCTCCACGCTCCGATCAAACTTCGAGTGGGCTGGCTCGCCGGTGACCCGAAGATGCACGCTGCGTTGAAGCGTTCGCTCGGATCCCTGATCGCTGATACGACCGTCGATCCGAATGGATTGACGGAGACTTCGCTTGGGCGCGCTCTGGTGAACGAAGTGTTCCCTGCGGGCTTCCCGTACGTGAACTCTCCCGTTCTCAAGTCCGACGTTCGGACGTTGATCGACGAGCTCATCCGTCACTACGACAAACCGGACGTAGCGAACACGCTTGACGCCATCAAGGAGTTGGGCTTCACATACGCAACGAAGGCCGGTCTCACGATCGGTCTCGAAGACGTGAAGACACCGCCGGAGAAGGCCGAGATCATTGCGAGCTACGAAGCACGCGCGGAGAAGATGGAGGGTCTCTACCAGAAGGGTGTGATCACGGACGCTGAACGTCAGCAGGAGCTCATCGAGATCTGGACTGAGGCAACCGAGCGGGTCAAGGATGCCATGGCGGTCACGCTCATGGCTGAGAAGTTCAACCCCATGGACATGATGGTCCGGTCGGGCGCTCGAGGGAACATTATGCAGTTGCGGCAGATCGCCGGCATGCGTGGTCTCGTTGCGAACCCGAAGGGTGACATCATCCCGCAGCCGATCAAGTCGAACTTCCGTGAGGGCCTTTCGGTGCTCGAGTACTTCATCTCGACACACGGTGCCAGGAAGGGTCTTGCCGATACGGCGCTGAGAACCGCCGACTCGGGCTACCTGACTCGCCGTCTCGTCGATGTCTCCCAGGAGATCATCATTCACGACGAGCCGACCGAAGATGCGGGCATCCTGATCAAGACTCGCGAGGACGACGGTTCCCCGGTGCGTCATCTCCAGAACCGCGTGTTCGGGCGGATGCTGGCCGAGCCCGTCAAGGATGGCCGAAAGGTCGTCGAGTTGCCGGACGGCCGGAAACTGAAGGAAGGCTTCATCATCGACCGCGATGCCGTCATCGGCCTCGAGGAACTCGAAGAAGTCTCCGAGGTTCGGGTCCGGTCACCGCTCACAGACGAGTCCCGCTACGGAATCAGCCGCGATTCCTACGGCATCGACCTGGCAACCGGATCGATGGTTGAGATCGGTACCGCAGTCGGCATCATCGCGGCCCAGTCGATCGGCGAGCCGGGCACGCAGCTGACGATGCGTACGTTCCACACCGGCGGTGTCGCCGGCGTGGACATCACGCACGGTCTGCCACGAGTGGTCGAGCTGTTCGAGGCCCGTACCCCGAAGGGGAAGGCGATTCTCGCCGACACCGGCGGTGTCATCAAGTTCGAGACCGACGAGGAGACGAACACCCGA
>JBLWQS010000150.1:0-4684 GCA_048452705.1 Acidimicrobiia bacterium | reverse complement strand
CGTCGACTTCCGCTGCCGCGTCCGTGAGGTCGAGCTGAGTACCGGCCTCAACGGCGATGCCTTTCGGCGGTTCCGGCAGCTCACCGGAGCGATCCGGTGGCACCTGCACGAGTTCGTCGCGTTCGAGATACTCGAGACCGAGAGCCCGGAACACGTAGTCGATGATCGAGTTGGACATCTTGATGTTCGGATGTCCCTCGACGAAGCCACGTGGTTCGAACGTCTGGAACGTGAACGTATCCACGTACTCTTCGAGTGGAACACCGTATTGGAGACCCTTCGACACGGCAATCGCGAAACAGCTCAGGACACCGCGCAGTGTCGCGCCCTCCTTCGCCAGGTCGATGAACAGCTCACCCAGGGTGCCGTCGCTGTACTCGCCGGTGCGGAGGAACACCTTGTGCCCGCCGACACGAGCCTCCTGCGTGAACCCGAGTCGCCGTGACGGCAGGAGGAATCTCGGACGGGAGAGGTCGTTGTATGCCTCGGTGGGGGACTGTCCCGGGCTGAACATGCCTCCGTGGATCATGACCTCGCGGGTGATCGCTTCGGTGACTTCCTCCGGCTCGTCTTCGCCCGCGCCTTCTTCGACCGTGGAAGACAACGGCTGTGATGCCTTCGATCCATCTCGGTAGAGCGCCATGGCTTTCAGGCCGAGTTCCCAGGAGAGCCGGTACGACTCTTCGATGTCCTCGATATCGACTTCGTTCGGCATGTTGATCGTCTTCGAGATCGCCCCGGAGATGAACGGTTGGGCCGCGGCCATCATCTTGATGTGGCCGCTGTAGTGAATGAATCGCTCGCCGTAGCGGCCGTTGCGATTCGCGGTGTCGAAAATGGCGAGGTGCTCTTCGAGCAATCCGGGAGCGCCTTCGATCGTCTGGCGCCCGCACACGTAGTCGTTCGCTTCTCTGATCTGCTCGTTCGAGAATCCCAACTCGCGGAGCATCGAGAACCCGAGTCCGTTGTACTGGTCGGGAGTGAACCCGAGGCGCTGCATCGTGTCCTCGCCGAGTGTCCACTGATTGAAAGCAAAGCCGATCTCGAAGACCGAAGGGAGCGTCGCTTCGATCTTGCCGATGTCCTGAGCCGTGAAGCCCTTTGTCATCAACGTCGCTGCGTTGATGTGTGGGGCGCGCTGGATGCCCATCGATCCGATCACGTAGTCGTTGATCTGCTGGATGCGCTCTTCGCTGTAGCCGAGTCGCTTCAAAGCAGGAGCGATCGACCGGTTGGCGATCTTGAAGTAGCCGCCACCCGCGAGCTTCTTGAACTTCACCAGAGCGAAGTCGGGTTCGACTCCTGTGGTGTCGCAGTCCATCAGGAGACCGATCGTCCCGGTCGGTGCCAACACGGTCGCTTGGGCGTTTCGGTAGCCGTGCTGTTCGCCGAGTTCAACGGCACGGTCCCAGGCTTCGCGAGCTTCCGCGACCATCTCGGCCGGGCCGAACTCCGGATCGATGCCGGTGACGAAGTGGCTCAGACCGTCGTACTCGCTCTGATCGGTGTTGTAGGCGGCCCGGCGATGGTTGCGCATCACGCGCAGCATCGACTCGCGGTTCTCCTCGTACTTCGTGAACGGTCCGAGCACACCCGCCATCTCGGCGGATGTGGCGTAGGCATCGCCCGTCAGGATCGCGGTAAGGGATCCGGCGATGGCACGGCCTTCGTCGGAGTCGTAAGGGACGCCGACCCTCATCAGGAGCGAACCAAGGTTGGCATAGCCGAGCCCGAGGGTTCGGTAGTCGTAGGAACCCTGTGAGATCTCCTTCGACGGGAAGTGCGCCATCGTGACCGAGATCTCCAGCACAATCGTCCAGAGGCGGATGGCGTGCCGGTAGGAATCGAGGTCGAAGACACCTTTATCGTCTTGGTAGAACTGGCCGAGGTTCAGCGATGCGAGGTTGCACGCCGTGTTGTCGAGGAACATGTACTCCGAGCAGGGATTCGAGGAGCGGATCTCTCCTCCGGCCGGTGACGTGTGCCACTCGTTGACCGTCGTGTGGAACTGAACGCCGGGGTCGGCGCTTGCCCATGCTGCCTCGGCGACCTGATGCCAGAGATCCCGTGCCTTCAGCGTCTTCATGGTGCTGCCGTCGGTCCGGCTCGTGAGGTTCCAGTCATCGTCGTTGATGACGGCCTGGACGAACTCGGTCGTCACCCGCACCGAGTTGTTGGAGTTCTGGCCCGACACGGTCGCGTACGCTTCGCCGTTGAAATCGGATGAGTAGCCGGCGGCGATGAGCGCCTTGACCTTCTCTTCCTCTTTCGCTTTCCATGCGATGAACGTCTCGACGTCGGGGTGATCGATGTCGACGATGACCATCTTGGCGGCCCGTCGCGTCGTGCCGCCCGACTTGATCGCTCCTGCGGCCCGATCGCCAACCTTGAGGAAGCTCATGAGGCCGGAAGACTTGCCACCGCCCGAGAGGTGTTCTCCCTCTCCCCGGATATGGGAGAAGTTCGCTCCGGCCCCGGCACCCATCTTGAAGAGGCGTGCTTCGCGAACCCAGAGATCCATGATGCCGCCGGGGTTCACGAGGTCGTCGTCGACGCTCATGATGAAGCAGGCGTGGGGAGCAGGGCGGCTGTAGGAATCGGGGGATTCGACGTTCTCGCCTGTCGCCGGGTCGACGTACCAGAAGCCCTGAGCGACGCCCTCGATGCCATACCGGTGGTGGAGGCCGGTGTTGAACCACTGGGGTGAGTTCGGCGCTGCCATCTGGTGGACGAGCATGTAGGCGAGTTCGTCTTCGAATGCCTGAGCGTCATCGGGCGACGCGAAGTACCCGTTCTGCTCGCCCCACCAGCGCCAGGTCGAGGCGAGGCGGTCGATCACCTGGCGGGCCGACTGTTCCGGTCCGAGGATCGGCTGGCCGTATGCGTCGACGATCGGTCGACCGGCGTCATCCTTCTGCGGGACACCTGCCTTCCGGAAGTACTTGGACACCATGATGTCAGCGGCGACCTGTGACCAATCTGCGGGGACCTCAGCGTTTTCCATCTCGAATACGATCGATCCGTCGGGGTTCGTGATGCGGGAATCCCGGCGGATCCACTCCACGGTGTCGTACGGATCGGTCCCGGCAGTCGTGAACCGCCGTTCGATCTGGAGCCCTTCGGTCATTCTTCCTCCTCAGACGGCGTTTCCACCGAGTTCTCATACCCACAAACTTATGCACACCCACTAGATGTTGGGGTAGCGAGGTGAAATGCCTACTACATCTAGTACGGTCTCACGAGTGTAGTTACACCAGTGTCATCCGTCAAACCTTTCCCGAACGGGCGCACTTTGCGGCAAAAAGGCCGGGTTCTGGGGCCGATTGGAGGGCTTGGAGCCATTTCTAGAGGCTCGTTCGCCCAACGGCAAGGCGGATTGGGAAGAGGTTTTCGCGGAGCCGCCATTGTTTTCGCGAGACGGTGTCGCTACCGGTGAGCGCGCGCTTCGAGTATCGCCTCGACTTCGGCGATGTCCCCGGGAGCCGTCTTCGATGCCTTCCAGTAGCACCAACCCGTTGGCAGGAAGAAGATCTGGAAGACGGAGAGGCCGAGGGCCCAGTTGAACGGTGGAGGAACGGATCGCTCGATCGCGTTGGCTGCCGCTGCGGTGAGTGCGGTTCCGGTTGAGCGGCCGACGCCGTTCACGAAATTGCCGAGACCGAAGATCGTGCCCCGGTGTTCCGGGAGGTTCACATCCGAGATGAGGGCGAACCAGTTCGGCGAGTCGGCAGACGTCAGAGCGATCGCGGCGACGGCCGTGAGGAACGAGAGGGCGGCCCACGGATTCGTGAGAATGCTTCCGAGCACTTCGCCTGCGAGTGTCAGGGTGCCGGCGCCTTCGGTGACATCGAGGCCGCGCAGCGGGACCCAGAAGAAGACAAGGAACAGCGGCACCGCGCTCAGGATGCCGACGGCGCTGAGCAGCGCTCGTCCTCGTGGCGACCGACGTTGAAGGCGGTCGCCCAGGTGTCCGAACAGGATCGAGAACAGCGCCCCCACCGTGAAGATCGCGGCAAACAGGCCGCCGACCCGTGTGCCGGTGGCTTCGCCGTAACCCTGCGCGATCACTTTCTCCTGATAGAGCAACGGGACCCAGATGAGGGAGCCGTAGGCGACCTGTGCCGTGAGGCCCTGGAGGGTGAGCCACAGGTTCGTTCGCCGCTGGAACAGGAGCGGCAGTTGCGTGCGGTCGATCCGATACTCGTAGTCGCCGCCGGCGGCATACATCTCGGCGAGTGCCGGTTCCCGGAAGCCGCGTGGCGCTTCGTAGGTGGTGAGGTAGAGCACCGCGAACGCGAATCCTGCGACCGCTATCACGACGAGAGGCATGCGGTAGTCGTTCGCTCCCAATTGCGATGCCAGCAGTCCTCCGACGAGCACGCCGATGCCCTGGGAGAGACCCCAGAAACTCATCGCGAGACCCCGGTGCTTCGGTCCTACGAAGTCCGAGATCACGGAGAAACCGACCGATGCGATCGACCCGAGGCCGACCGCAACGAGCATCTGCCACAAGACCAACCACCAGAAGTTCGGTGCCGTGGCCGAGAGCAGTGATCCGCCGGCCCAGATGATCGTCCCCCAGAACAGGAGCGGCTTGCGGGCCCGCGAATCGCCGGCGTAACCCCATCCAACGGCCGTGACCGCAGCGAGGAGGATCGTGGCGCCGGTCAGGAATCCGATCGCT
>JBLWQS010000149.1:0-4686 GCA_048452705.1 Acidimicrobiia bacterium | reverse complement strand
GGTTCGTCCATCGCCAGCGCCTGATGCGCGTAGTAGCGGCAGAAATCGATCGCTTCAGCTACATCTGCTTCCGCCTCGGCCCAGTTCTTCCCCGCCTCGAACGTCTGCCACGCAGCAAACTCGTAGATCCGCTCTGCGATCAGATCCCCCACCCGGTGCATCAACTCAGCGCGCGCCTCGGCGGGCCGTCGCGACCACGCCGGATAGGCGTCCCACGCCGCACCAAGCGCAGCCACCGCATGCTCCGACGTCGCCGACGACGCCGTCCCGACCAGCCGATCCGGACGAGCAGGATCGACACTACGGATCACCCTGTCCGTCACGATCCGCTCACCACCGATCACCAACGGCGCATGAACCCCCAGTTCACCGCCCACCTTCACCACAGCATCCCGATACCCACCAGCAGAAACCGGCTCAGAGAAATCCGAATACGACAAAGACCGATACGGCTCCAACACGATATCTCCTCGTGACGATGACAACGCAATGGTACGCCAACGGCGTCGCGGGTCCAGAGTCGAGGGACCGTTCAAGTGTTGGAGATCTGTGCCGATGACTATTGGATGCAGCCATCTGTGCTCGTCATTGAGGACTCGGCCAGCGTGCGTCGATTGATCGATGTTTGCCTGCGTCCCCTGGGAGCGGATATGCGCTTCGCTGAGGACGGCTTGATCGGACTCGATGCAGCGCGGAACGCGGTACCCGACGCCATCATCCTCGACATCGGACTGCCCGGCCTCGACGGCTGGGAGGTACTCTCGCAACTCCGCTCGGCACCGGAAACGGTCGACATTCGCGTCCTCGTACTCACCGCCCATGCACAGCCGGAGATGGCCGACCGCGCCGCTGCGGGTGGCGCCGACGCCTTCATGACCAAACCGTTCCGTCCAAGCGATCTGAGGGATTCGGTGGAGGCCCTGCTGGCGGATGTAACGGCGGCATCGCCGGTTGAGGGATAGATCAGGCCGAGAGCCTTGGGCTGCGAGCTCCGAGCTATGTGCTATGGGCAGAGCCCAATACCGGATACCGGATACCGGATACCGGATACCGGATACCGGATACCGAGTACGGACTACGGACTACGGACTACGGCTTCCCAGTAAACCAATCACCGTTTCGTCTGACACCTGGCTGAAGTCTTCGTACCAGGCTCCCACTGCGTAGAACGTCGCCGGTTGGACCGGGCATACGACGGCGTCGGCGATCCGCTCGAGGTGGCGGATCGTTGTCGGTGGACCCACGGGGACCGCAGCGATGACACTCTCCGCACCGGCCCCGACGACCACCCGGAGTGACGCTTCGAGGGTCGCACCCGTCGCCACTCCATCGTCGACCACGATGCAGACCCTGCCCGCGACCGGAATCGGGGATCGTCCCTGCCGGAGCGACCGGGCGCGGCGCTCAACGTCCTGTTGCTGGCGATGCGTCTCTCGATCGACGTAGTCACTGTCGATCCCGTACCGGCCGATGACTCCCGCGTCCAGGATCGCTGTTCCGTCTTCTGCCACGGCCCCGATCGCGAACTCCGGGTTTCCGGGGGCGCCGAGCTTGTGAGCTACCAGAACGTCGAGTTCTGCTTCCAACCGGTCAGCGATGACGGCGGCGACGGGGACGCCGCCTCTGGGCACTCCGAGGATGAGCGGCCGATCCACGGAAGCCAGCGCAGCGTGCTTTTCCAGCGCGTCGGCAAGCCTCTCTCCGGCTTCGTAGCGATCGCGAAACCTCATAGCCCGAGCGTAGCCCTCCAAGCAGATGGCCCGGGAGACGTTCATCGGAAGGGACCGTACGCTTCCGGACGATGCGTCGACTGCTACTTCTTGCAAACCCCTCCGCCTCGGGCTTCACCGGGGCGCTCTATCGCGATGTGGTTTCGACGCTCTCTGCGGCGTTCGATGTCGATGCCGAGTGGCCACAGGGAACGGACGCGACACAAGCGCAAGCAGCACGTGCAGCCGAGGAGGGCTACGAAATCGTTGTCGCCATGGGGGGCGACGGCGTTGTCCACCACGTGGCCAACGGCATCGTGGGTACCACAGCGGCGCTCGGGATCATCCCCGCGGGTACAACGAACGTAACGGCGCGAATCTTCGGTCTCCCGAAGCGGCCGAAACGTGCCGCGGCGGCGATCGCTGGACTGCCGTCGGTTCCCACCCGCCTTGCCAGAATCGAGTCATCGATCAACGGGCACACAAGCGTTGAGTACGCAACCTTCGCGGTCGGTGTCGGATTCGACGCCGACGTCGTCGAACGAGCCGAACGACGCCCCCACTCAAAGATCTGGTTCGGTGGCGCCCACTACGCAGAGTCGGCGATAACAACGCTCCTTGGCAAGTGGCGAGGTCGCCCGGCGAATCTCGGGGTCGACATCGACGGTGAGCGGATGGACGGGGTTGCGGCACTCACCCAGGTACACCACCCGTACACGTACTTCGGACCCGTCCCGCTCCACATCACGAAGGAACCCGTCGACGGTCTCGCTGCCGTCGTCGTCGGGGACCTCGAAGTCCACCGATCCGCTGAGATATTCGCCAGAGCGATCTTGAAACGCCCGATGCACGAGCGCCTCGACGCCAGGGTGTTCAGCTGTTTCGAGAAGTTGACGATCGAAGCCGACCCGACGACTCCATTCCAGGCAGACGGGGAGCACCTCGGCATGATGTCGCACGTCGAGATCACGCCGGCGGTCGACGCTATGTTCGCAGTGCGAGACCCTGAAGCATGCTGCGCTCATCGGGACGAATAGCGTCAGGTCTCTTCGGGTCGAGAATCGATCGTCACGTGGGGATACGGTATCTCGATGCCTTCGTCGTCGAAGCGGTTCTTGATCCTCCTCAGGAACTCACGCTTCACCGCCCAGCGTTGATCGGGATCCGTTGTCATCACAACTCGCACGATCACGCCTGAGTCTGCCAGTTCGTCGACGCCGAGAACCGTCGGCTGGTCGATGAGACGCGGCCCCCACTCCGGATCAGAGGCGAGCACGTTCGTCTCGTTGGTGATCACATCGATCGCCCTGTCAACCGATTCCTCGTATGCGACCGCGAGATCGACAACGATGCTGCTGGATTCATGCGTGAGGTTCGTAGCGACGCGAACCGCGCCGTTCGGTATGTGATGAACGCTCCCATCGAGTCCTCGTAGGACGGTGGTCCGGAGACGGACGTCCACCACCGTTCCGGAGACCCCGGCAAGTTCGACGACGTCGCCCACGGAGTACTGATCCTCGAGAAGAACGAAGAGGCCGGCGATGACGTCCTTGACGAAATCCTGTGCTCCGAATCCGATCCCGATTCCGACAACAGATAGAGAGGCGACGATCGGGGCAATTGGCACCCCCCATACGGCCAGACCCATCACGATGGCGATGACCAAGATGGTGAGGATGACCAACGTTGAGAACGTTCGCGCGATCGTCTCGAGACGCTGGGCTCTCGCGCGGTCCTGAAGGTCGCCGGACTCCACAAGCTTGCGCTGTGTCCGGTCGCTCCAACGGTGGATAAGAACCCGTGACACCAGCCACACCACGAGAGATACAACGAGAATCGTTGCCGTCTGCCAGATCTCGGTCCATGGTGTTGCAGCCAATATCACGTCGCTCCCCCGAGATCATCATGTGCAATCTCCGCACATACAACGCCGAGTGCGGCGATCGTCGCTGCGAGTTCGGCTCGCCGGCGCAATCCAAGTTCGATCGGATCGGTCTCACCACCGGAGGCCTCCATCGCGATCCGGAGCGGTCCCTCGATCTCGAAGCGATCGAGCACGCCGGCGAGTTGACCCGGTTCGCCCGCGGCTCCACGAATCTGTTCGTGAGCATCATCGGGAGTTCCGGTCCAGACGTTCGCATCGGCAGCAAGGCGCCGGCCCGCCCGAAGAATGTCGGTGACGAGCTTCACACGATCGGCCCGCTTGCGAACGAATGCCCGCTCGAGCACGGCCTGCAGCGTGTCGATGCCGATCGGTCCTCCCTCTCGAGGGGCCGCCGCAACCGGCAATATCTCGGGATCACGGAATCCATCCAGCTTCAGGATCCCTCCCAGATGGGCTTCTACCGCTTCGGCTTCCGCTTCGTCGAGACGATCGATCTTGTTGAGAGTGAAGATGAACACCGGTTCGTACTCGGTCATCTCGGCCAGGAACTCGGCGTGGATCGAAGGGTCGTGGTACTTGACCGGATCGAACATCCAGATCACTGCGTCCGCGAGCGGGAGGGTCTCCTCAACGAGCGATCGATGATCGCGGTTGACACTGTCGAGATCAGGCAGGTCGACGATCGCGAGGCCGCTCCCATTGTCGTGCTCGACGATGGCGTCGATGCCCAGAGTCCCCATCATCGAGGAGATCGCCACGTCGTTCTCCGGAATCCATGCGAGAGGCTCATCGGTGTGGGGTCTGAGGATGCTCGTCGCCACAACCTCGGTGCCGGCAAGCGCGTTGAGCAGACTGGACTTGCCCGAACCGGTTCCACCGGCGATCGCGACAACGATCGTTCCGCTCAGATAGTCCCTGCGATTGCGAGCCGCTGCGGCGAGACCTGCCGCCTCGTCTCGATCTATCTGAGAAGCCAATCCTTCAGAGGACGCGACTGCGACGTCGAGCAGATCGAGCGCGGGAGTGAGGTCACGCAACATCGTCGGCCCTCTCCCCCGGCAACGAACCGGTCGCGGCGACCGCATCTGCAGC
>JBLWQS010000148.1:0-4705 GCA_048452705.1 Acidimicrobiia bacterium | reverse complement strand
GGGCCCCGTGCGAGTACCGTCGAAGGTCTGGCAAGGCTTCGACCGGTGTTCAAAGCCGATGGCCGGTCGACGGCCGGCAACTCGTCGCAAACATCCGATGGCGCTGCGATCGAACTCCTGATGAGCAGAGAGACGGCTGCCGGGTACGGTTTTGAGCCGCTCGCCGAGTTGATCACCTATCAGGTTGCCGGCGTGCACCCCGATGAGATGGGAATCGGACCGACGGCGGCGATCCCGAAGGCGCTCGAAGCAGCCGGCCTTACGGTGGACGACATCGGACTCGTCGAACTGAACGAGGCGTTCGCCAGCCAGGCCCTCTACTCGATGCGCAAGCTCGGTCTCGATCCGTCGATCGTCAACGTGAACGGTGGCGCCATCGCCCTCGGACACCCGCTGGGATGTACCGGGGCGAAGCTGACGGCGACGCTCCTCCACGAGATGGAGCGGCGCGACGTCGAGTACGGCATGGTGAGCATGTGCATCGGCGGCGGCATGGGAGCAGCGGCGATCTTCAAGAGGTAGAGGAGGCTCGCTGCGCTCGCCGTACTGAGTACTGGGTACTGAGTACTCAGTACGGGGCCTGGCGTACTCTGCGGGACTGTGAGCGACGCGAACTCTGATCTCCGTAGACGTATTGATGGGCTGCCGCGGGCTGTTCGGCGGCGGTTTCATCGGCGACTGTCCGGGGTTGAGCGGATCGACGACGTCACTCGACAGAGTGAGGCGATCACCAAGCTCACTCGTTCGATCACCGAGGTCGAAAGTCGTACGGAGATGCGGCGTGCTGCTGTGCCCCAGCGGATCACGTATCCGGAGGAGCTGCCGATCACCCTGTGGCGTGACGAACTGCTGGCGGCCATTCGCGATCATCAGGTCGTCATCGTGGCGGGGGAGACGGGATCGGGGAAGAGCACGCAGATCCCCAAGTTCTGCCTCGAACTGGGGAGAGGCGTTGAAGGGACGATCGGCCACACACAGCCTCGTCGGATCGCGGCCCGATCGATCGCCGATCGGATCGCAGAGGAGATCGGCACGAGGGTCGGCGATGCCGTCGGGTATGCCGTGCGCTTCTCCGATCAGACGGGTGATTCCACGCTGGTGAAGGTCATGACCGATGGGCTGCTGCTGGCCGAGATCCACCGGGACCGGCGCCTCGAACGGTACGACACGATCATCATCGATGAGGCGCATGAGCGGAGTCTGAACATCGACTTCCTGCTCGGCTACCTCAAGACGCTGCTCCCGAGGCGACCTGATCTCAAAGTGATCATCACGTCGGCCACGATCGACACTGATCGGTTCTCGCAGCACTTCGAGGAGGCCCCCGTCATCGAGGTCACGGGCCGTGCCTATCCGGTGGAGATCCGGTACCGACCGCTCACTGACCCCGAGCGTCCCGATCCCCGTGACCAGACGCAGGGCATCTGCGACGCCGTGAAGGAGCTCTCAACCGAGGGGAACGGCGACATCCTCGTCTTCTGCTCGGGGGAGCGCGAGATTCGCGATGCCGCCGACGCCTTGACCGAACTGGCTCTGTCCCACACGGAGATCCTGCCTCTCTACGCCCGCCTCTCCGCCGCCGAGCAGCACCGTGTGTTCACGGCTCACACCGGCAGGAGAGTGATCGTTTCTACGAACGTCGCCGAGACCTCGCTGACCGTGCCGGGGGTTCGGTACGTCGTAGACGTGGGAACTGCTCGCATCTCTCGCTACAGCCGCCGCACCAAGGTGCAGCGCCTGCCGATCGAGCCGATCTCCCAGGCATCCGCAAATCAGCGGTCGGGCCGGTGCGGCCGGCTCGGTCCCGGCATCTGCATCCGTCTCTACGAAGAGGACGGCTTCGACACCCGTCCCGAGTTCACCGAACCGGAGATCCAGCGGACCAATCTCGCATCGGTGATTCTCCAGATGGCGGCACGGGATCTCGGGAGCATCGAGACCTTCCCGTTCCTCGACCCGCCGGATGACCGATCGATTCGCGACGGTGTTGCACGCCTCATCGAGTTGGGAGCGATCGACGGAGCGCTCAAAGACGGCCGACCACGGCTCACCCGCCTCGGCAGACAGCTCGCAGATCTCCCGATCGACCTCCGTCTCGCACGCATGATCGTGGAAGCGAACCGAACCGCTTGTCTTCGAGAGGTGCTCGTCATCACGACGGCGCTCACCATTCAAGACCCCAGAGAGCGTCCCGTTGAGAAGCAGACGCAGGCCGATCAGTCCCACGCACGGTTTCGGGACGACGAGTCGGACCTCTACAGCCTGCTCAATCTCTGGGAGTATCTCGGCGACGAGCGCAAGGCACGAACGTCGAACCAGTTCCGGCGGATGTGTCGGAACGAATATCTGAACTACCGCAGGGTTCGTGAGTGGCAGGACCTCCACGCCCAACTGCGCGACGTCACACGCGAACTCGGCTTCACCACGAACCGCAGACCTGCAGAGCGCGAGAACGTGCACAGGACCGTTCTCACAGGCCTGCTTTCCAACGTTGGCCGGAAGGATCCCGGATCACATGAGTATCGGGGAGCTCGTGGCAGCAGATTCTCGATCAACCCGGGATCGACGCTGTTCAAGGGTTCTCCCGAATGGGTGATGGCGGCGGAACTGGTCGAGACGGCTCGGCTCTGGGCGCGCGGAGTCGTCGCCGTTCAACCGGAGTGGATCGAGCAAGCCGCCGCTCACCTGGTCACTCGCTCGTACTCGGATCCGTGGTGGGACAAGGACCGGGGCGCCGCTTTCGCGAACGAGACCGTGACGCTCTATGGGCTTCCGCTCCAGGCAGAGCGGCCGACCCTGTACAGCAGAGTGGATCCAGAAGCCGCGCGGGAACTCCTCATCCGTCATGCGCTCGTGGCGGGGGAGTGGGAAACGCACCATCGCTTCGCCGAGCACAACTCGATGATCATCGACGAGGTGCTTGCGCTCGAAGCGAAGTTTCGGCGCGCTGATCTGTTCGTGGAAGACGAGACGATCGTCGATTTCTTCGACGAACGCATTCCCGATGACGTCGTATCGGTTCGGCACTTCGATCGGTGGTGGAAGGATGAGCGTGTGGACAATCCACACCGGCTTGATCTCTCGATCGACGACCTCCTCGACCCGGAAGTCGAGACACCCGGCGAAGAGGCGTTCCCGGGGGTCTGGCAGTACGGCGACGTGGCGATGCCCGTCGAATATGAGTTCGACCCTGCGAGCGACAGCGATGGAGTGACGATCGACATTCCGATCGGTGGACTCTCCAGGATCGATCCGGAGATCTTCGATGGGCACGTACCGGGGCTCCGCGAAGAACTCGTCATTGCCATGATGAGGGCGCTCCCAAAGCAGATCCGCAAGAAACTCGCTCCCATCCCCGAGACCGCCCTATCCGTTCTCGAGGCGTACGATCCCGATCGGGATCGTTTCGTCCCGTTCTTGAGAGGCGAACTGACTCGACGCTCCGGCATCGCCATTGCGCCGGATGCGTTCGACCCGGAGCGACTCCCCTCGCACCTGCGGCCAACATTCCGGGTCGTCAATGCAGAGGGACTGGTCCTGGCCGACGGGGGAGACCTGCGAGCGTTGAAGGGCCAACTCCAGGACGAGGCCCGTGCAGCGATGTCCGCATCGGGACACGGGATCGAACGATCGGACATGCGTTCCTGGGAATGTGGAGATCTCCCACGGTCTATCGAGATCGACGGCTCGGGTCGGATGGTCACGGCGTACCCGGCACTCGTCGACGAAGGCGATTCAGTTGCCATCCACCTGTACGCGACTCCGGCCGAGCGAGATACCGCCATGTGGGAGGGCACGCGAAGGCTCGTGATGCTCGACCTCCCCTCGCCGTCCCGGCACCTGCGCTCACTCGTTACCGCAGACGGACGAGCGGCCGTAGCCGATGGTCCTCATGGATCTTTCGATGCCTGGTCGCAGGACTGTCTCACCTGCGCGGTCGACGAGATGCTCAGCGAATTCGGGGGACCCGTTTGGGATCGAGATGCATTCGACCGACTTCTCGCGACCTGTCGGGAGCAGAGCGATGACATCCTCGTCGGTGTGGCCTCGGACGCCCTGGAGATTCTGGATGAGGTGCGGACGGTTCGCCTCGCAATGGCGACGTTGACCGGTGACCGGTTCGTTCCTGCTGTGGGCGACATGGAGGATCAGATCGAGCGTCTGATCTATCCGGGCTTCCTGACCTCCGTCGGCATCGACCGGCTTGCCGATCTGGTCCGTTACGTGCAAGCCATCGGCCGGCGGATCGAGCAGCTACCGGATCATGTCGATCGAGATCATGAGCTCCTGGTGTCGGTCCAGGATCTGGAGGCAGAACGCGACGACCTCTCGGACGCGATACCGGATTCGATCGGGCTCATCGAGATCGCATGGATGCTCCAGGAGTTCCGGGTCAGCCTCTTCGCCCAGGACCTCGGCACGAAAGGCAAGATCAGCGAGAAGCGCGTGAGAGAGGCGTTGGCCGATGCGATCGAACCCTGAGATCTGCGATCGGTACTGAGTACTGAGTAGTGAGTAGTGAGTAGTGAGTAGTGAGTAGTGAGTAGTGAGTATTGAGTATTGAGTACGTCGCCGAAGGCGGTTCGGGAATGACCTTCGCCGCTAGCGCATTGAAGACACGGAACCAACTGACGAGAGGGCCACCATGACTGCTTTTCCTACTCTTCCTGACGACTTCGAGGCGACGCGGGGGACGCTGCACGCG
>JBLWQS010000147.1:0-4707 GCA_048452705.1 Acidimicrobiia bacterium | reverse complement strand
CGGACGTGTTCGCCTCGGCCAACACCTCCAATATGGATCTGGTCGACGACGCCGGCGACGTCGAAGGTGAGCCAGCGATCTTCGCCCGCAATCGGCTTGAGATCGCGGTGCCGGTCGACAACCCGGGGAGCGTGTCCGGACTCGCTGACTTCGCACGGGATGAACTTTTGATCGGTCTCTGCGCCGAAAGCGTGCCGTGTGGCGACTACGGACGACAGACCCTGCAGAATGCCGGTGTGATACCCGCCGTCGACACCGAAGAACCCAATGTGCGTGCCCTTCTCACGAAGATCGAGGCGGGGGAGTTGGATGCAGGGATCGTGTACGAGACGGATGTGGCCTCTACCGATGGCGGTGTCGACGGTGTCGCGATCCCCGATGACGACAACGTCTACGCCGACTACCCGATCGCTGTACTGACCGAGGCGCCGAACGCTGACGGAGCAGCAAGCTTCGTGGCGTTCGTCCTGTCACAAGAGGGCCGTGGCATTCTCGCCGACCACGGATTCGTCTCGCCATGACCAAGCGGACGGTCTCCCCAGATCGGCGGAAGCGGCGCCCACCCGTCGTGCTGGTTGTCCTGGCTGCCCTCGGGCTCTCGGTGTTCGTGATTCCACTACTCGGATTGCTGGCTCGAACGCCATGGAGCGACCTGCCGACGCTGCTGACCAGCGACGTCGTGCTCGATGCGCTCCGGGTCTCCGTTATCGCATCGCTCGGAGCGACGGCCATCTCTGCGATTCTCGGTGTGCCGTTGGCGTGGGTGCTGGCCCGGGTCGAATTCCGCGGCCGCTCGATCGTACGCGGACTCGTGGTGCTTCCTCTCGTGCTCCCTCCCGTTGTGGGTGGTGCCGCCTTGCTGTTCGCCCTCGGGAGGCGCGGGCTGATCGGTGAACCGCTCAATCAGGCAACGGGCCTGGTGTTCCCGTTCTCCATCTGGGGTGTCATCATCGCGGCCACGTTTGTTGCCATGCCGTTCCTCGTCATCACGGTCGAAAGCGGCCTCCGCAATCTCGACTCTCGATATGAGGGAGCCGCTGCAACGCTCGGTGCCGGTCGGTGGACTGTGCTGCGCCGGGTGACACTTCCGATGATCGGGCCATCGCTTGCCGCCGGTCTTGCGCTCACATGGGCTCGTGCTCTCGGCGAGTTCGGCGCCACGATCACGTTCGCCGGCAACCTTCAGGGCCGCACCCAGACGCTGCCTCTCGCCGTGTTCGTAGCGCTTGAGAGCGATCGCGGCGCCGCCGTGGCGCTGAGCCTCATCATGGTCGTCATCTCTTTGACCGTTCTCATCGCTCTGCGGCATCGATGGTGGGGGGCACTGTGAGCCACCAGCGCGGCCTCGATGCCCACCTCGTCATCTCCCGTGGCGACACGTTCAATCTCGACGTATCGCTGTCGATCCCTCCGGGCCGCACCGTGGCGCTCCTCGGTCCAAACGGCGCAGGAAAGTCGACGGTTGTTGCGGCGATCGCCGGCCTGTTGCCGCTCGACGAAGGTCATATCACGCTCGATGGCCGATCCCTCGACGATCCAGCCGCCGATGTTCTGATGCCCGCCGAGGATCGTTCGATCGGGGTCGTCTTCCAGGACTACGTGCTGTTCCCGCACCTGACGGTTGTTGAGAACGTCGAGTTCGGTCTCAGAAGCCGCAAGACGCCACGCCGTGAAGCGCGCGAGCAGGCGACCCAGTGGCTCGAGCGAATCGGCCTCGACGAACTTGCCGATCGCAAACCGGGCGACCTGTCGGGGGGACAGGCACAACGGGTCGCTCTGGCCAGGGCACTCATCACCCAACCGGAGTTGCTGCTCCTCGATGAACCGCTCGCAGCGCTCGATGCCACCACCCGGGTCGATCTGCGCCGGACGCTGGCCGATCATCTCAGCCAGTTCGCCGGGCCCCGCATGGTCATCACACACGACCCGACCGAAGCCTTCCTGCTCGCCGATGAGATCCATGTGATCGAAGACGGCGTCATCACCCAGGTCGGAACTCCGGACGACATCCGGCTGCGACCCAGAACCTCGTATATCGCAGACCTGGCCGGCTCCAACCTGGTGCTCGGTACGGCCGCTCACGGAACGGTGACGACCGGTACCCATCAACTCCACATCGCCGATCTCCACATCACCGGGTCCGTTCTCGCCGCCATCCACCCGCGGGCGATCGTCATCAGTCGCCACCAGCCAGATGGCAGCCCTCGCAACACATGGGAGGCCGTCGTGATTCGCATCGAGCACTACGGCGACCGGGTCAGACTCCAGACCGGTGACCCGCTGCCGCTCACCGCCGAGATCACTCCGGACGCGTTGAGTGACCTCCAGATCGAAGAGGGCTCTCATGTGTGGATCTCAATCAAAGCCACAGAGATAAGCGTGGAAAAGGATTGAGAGAGCTCTGAGCTGTGAGCTGTGAGCAGGGTCCGTGTCGTGTACTCAGTACTCAGTACTCAGTACGGCGCCGAAGGCGCCTAATGCACAATCTCGGCTTCGAACCGGGACAGGCGGACGGGGTCTCCGGGGGAGATGGATGCCTTTCGGCGGGCGATGTCGACTTGCTCGGCAGCCGTCGAGATCCCCGGGATCGCCGGGAGCAGGAGACCGGTTCGCCCTTGTGGGCCGTCAACGATCACGCCATAGCGGGAAGGGTCGAGGTCATCGATACCTTCGACGGGTTCGGCATCACCGAGCAGATAGACGGTCACATCGAGACGATCGACCTCCCCGGACCGGAGCGGCGGAAACCGGGGGTCGGATGTCGCTGCGGCCACGGCCAGACGGACGATCTCGCTCCGGAGGGAGCCCTGGCGAGGTTGCACCGAGCCGATACATCCTCGCAGCGGCCCTTCCACCTGCCCGGGTGCGGCATCGTCGTGGAGCGACACGAACACGCCGCTCGGTGGCGGATCCCCCGGCTCTGGCGAGGGGTCGAGGAATTCCCCCGCGGCCAGGTAGTAGCGAATCGCATCTCGGGCCAGAGAGACAAATGGGTGTTCGCCAACGCTCATGTCTACAGCGTATCCGCGGATCAGAGGATGGTGAAGGGCCAGAAGTCCGTGGACGTCCGGATCGAGACGGGATAGGTTGGTGGTGAAGTCGAGGGAGGTACCCATGCGTCCTGCCGTTCGTCCCGCCGCCGTTGCGGGCGCCTTCTACCCGGAGGATTCCGGCCGTCTTGAAACCGACGTCCGCGCCTACCTCACCACCGCCGAACCAGTCGACGTTGATTTCCAGCTGCGGATCCTCGTCGTCCCGCATGCCGGCTACGTCTACTCCGGCCCCGTTGCCGCCACCGGATACCGGTTGCTCGAGGACATGCCGGATCTGCGTCGGATCGTCATGCTGGGTCCGTCGCACTACGTGTGGTTCTCCGGGCTCACGCTGCCCGGCGTTGACTATCTCGAGACGCCGCTCGGTGATGTCCCGATCGACAGACCCGGCGCGATCGCCGCTCTGGAGTCCCCGCTCGTTGTCGACTCGCCGGATGCCCACCAACGCGAGCACTCGTTGGAAGTCCAGCTTCCGTTTCTCCAGATCGTCGCTCCCGGCGTTCCGGTGGTTCCCATGCTCACCGGTGACGTGGATCCGGTCGACGTCGCGGACGTCGTGGATCCGCTGCTCGATGCTGAGAGCCTGTTGTTGGTCTCGTCCGACCTGTCTCACTACCACGACTATGAAATGGCTCGCCGCCTCGATGCAGAAACCGTTCAGGCCATTGAACGCTTCGAGCCGAATGCCCTCGAACGGGAATCGGCGTGTGGTCTGACCGGGATCCAGGCGGCGCTCCACATCGCGAAACGCCGGGGATATCGGATGCGGACCCTGGACCTCAGGAACTCGGGAGATACGGCAGGACCGCACGACCGTGTGGTCGGGTACGGCACGTTCGCGTTCGGCGATTGAGAAGATCCGCAGGCGCGGAGCGATCAGGTCGCTTCCGAAGACGCTGCCGTCGAGACGTTCAGGACCTCGTCGCGAGATCTGAGAGCGGCGATGACTTCGTCGAGTGAGTCGCCACCCAGGCCGAGGACCTCGAGCGAGACCGTCCGGATCCCTTCACTCTCGCTGAGCGTCATGTTGTGCACTGTTGCGCCGACGGCATTCAAGGACTGGAACAGCGGCGTCATCGTCCCGTGACCGGATGTGTACATGAGTTCGATCCGTTGCACGCGGTGGATCCGTTTTCGGATCGGAGCGAATCCGATCATGATGACGAGGGCGACCGCCAACGCCACGGCGGCGAACAAGTACATGCCGAAGCCTGCTGCGAGGCCGAGCGCGGCCGCGAACCAGAGCGTTGCGGCCGTGGTGATGCCGGAGACCGTGAACCCGGTTCGGATCATTGCGCCGGCTCCGATGAAGCCGATTCCGGTGACGACCTGGGCAGCGATTCGTGTTGGGTCCACCTCGGAGCCCTCGAAGGCGTACGCACCTGCAATCGTGAAAAGTGCAGCGCCGACAGCGACCAGCGTGTGAGTCCGCAGTCCCGCAGTCTTCTGGAAGACCTCTCGCTCGGCCCCGAGAGCGGCACCGAGGACGGCGGCGATCACCAGCCTGAGGACGAGTTCAAGTTCGCTTGGAGGCACACGGTTCCTTTCGGGCATTCAATCTTACCGGGACTGGTTGAACCGCTGGACATGATGGATTCGGTTGTCGGTACTCGGTGAAGGGTCCCGCTTCTTGCTCATGGCTCACAGCTCAAAG
>JBLWQS010000146.1:0-4710 GCA_048452705.1 Acidimicrobiia bacterium | reverse complement strand
CTCACCCAGCGCACTGACCTCGACGACCTCGTTGTCTTCACGAACGGAATGACGATCGCAATGGAACTGGAGTCGGCGATTCCCCGCTTCACCGTCATCTTGACCGGCGGGACACTCCGGCCCCGCCAACACTCCCTCGTGAATCCGATGGGAAGCGGCATCCTCGAAGAGATCAACGTCGACATCGCCTTCATCGGATGCAACGGCATCGATCCCACGAACGGTGTCACGAACATCAACCTCCCTGAGGCGCAGATCAAACGGCGGATGATCGGCGCGGCTCATCGCGTGATGGTCGTTGCCGACGGCACCAAGGTCGGAAATGCCAGCGTCGCACGAATTGCCCTCATCGAGGAGATCGACGGCTTGATCACCACCGACTCGGCTGATATGGAACTCATCGAGCAGATGCGCGAACTGAGCATCGCGGTCACGGTCGTCGAATGACCCCGGCCCACCGTCGATACAACCCACTGACCGGAGAGTGGGTGCTTGTGTCTCCCGATCGAACCCAGCGGCCGTGGCTCGGACACACTGAGCCTTCGGAAGTCGAACATCCACCGGCATACGACCCGACCTGCTATCTCTGCCCGTCGAACACGCGTCTCTCCGGAGACGAGAACCCTCCGTACGAGTCGACGTTCGTGTTCACCAATGACTTCGCTGCCCTACGACCCGGCCTGGAGCCATCAGCAGTCGAAGACGGATTACTTCGATCCGAGACTCAGTCGGGCACCTGCCGGGTGATCTGCTACTCGCCTCGTCACGATCTCCGCATGTCGCTCATGGAACCATCCGACATCGAAGCGGTGATCGATCTCTGGCAGGTGCAGACCGTCGACCTCGGCGAGCGATACCGGTGGGTCCAAGTGTTCGAGAACAGCGGTGAGGCGATGGGAGCATCCAACCCTCACCCTCATGGCCAGATCTGGGCCGGTGATGCCCTGCCGACGGTGCCGGAGCGGGAAGACACGGCACAGCGGCGCCATGCAAGCGAGCACGGCTCATCTCTCCTCAGCGACTACTTGGCGCAAGAGGATCATGGTGAGCGAGTCGTGGTCGATGGGGATGAGTGGACGGCGCTCGTGCCGTACTGGGCCACATGGCCGTTCGAAACCATTGTGATCCCAAAGGTGCCCACGAATAGGATCACCGAGATCGACGAGGCTTCGCGTGCATCGCTCGCGACGGTCCTGAGTGAACTGCTAACACGGTACGACAACCTGTTCGAGCATCCGTTCCCATATTCGATGGGTTGGCACGGGGCTCCATTCGGAGAGAGCGACGTCTCTCACTGGCAACTCCATGCCCACTTTTTCCCGCCGCTGTTGCGTTCCGCGACCGTCAGGAAGTTCATGGTCGGATACGAACTCCTTGCCGATGCCCAGCGGGACCTCACTCCGGAGGAAGCCGCCGCCAGGCTCCGGGAACTCCCCGTCGAGCACTACTCCGGTCGTTGAGACCGTGAGCACCCTCGACGATGCCGCCGCGCTGTTTCGAGATCACTTCGGCGTGGATCCCGAGTTCGTCGTGCGGACACCCGGCCGAGTGAACCTCATCGGTGAGCACACCGACTACAACGACGGCTTCGTCCTCCCCATGGCCATTGATCGATCCGTCTGGATCGCCCTCCGGACGAGAAACGACCGGATAGTTCGCATCGTCTCATCGGGACACCCTGAAACCGAGTTCGACCTGGACGGTCTAGTCCCGGGCATCGATGGCTGGGCGGAGTACGTCAAGGGAGTCGCATGGTCCATCGGCTCCGCCGGACTCTCGGGCTGGGACGGGGCGGTTGCATCGGACATCCCGATCGGCGCGGGCCTCTCGTCGTCGGCCGCCCTCGAAATCGCCGCCACGCTCATCTTCGCAACGGTATCCGGGGAGAAGTGGGACCCAATCGCTTCCGCTCTCGCTGCACAGCACGCCGAGAACGAGTGGGTGGGCGTCAGTTGCGGGATCATGGATCAACTCATCGTGGCCACCGCCTGCGAAGGACACGCGACGCTGATCGACTGCAGGACCCTCGAATTGGCACCGGTGCCTCTTCCCGATGACGTCGCGATCGTCATTCTCGATACAGGAACACGGCGACAACTGGTCGACTCCGAATACGACGAGCGCAGAAGGGCGTGCGAGCGCGCGGCAGAAGCCGCCTCCGTCCCGGCTCTCCGGGATCTCTCCGTGGCGGATCTCGGGGCCCTGTCGGATCTCGTTGATGAGGTCACTTTCCGTCGGGCCCGTCACATCGTTACAGAGAACGATCGGACCATCGAGGCAGCGTCTGCCCTGGGATCCGGGGACACCGCCCGGTTCGGCCAACTGATGGCGGCAAGTCATCGGAGCCTCCGCGACGACTTCCAGGTGTCCTCCGAGGCCCTCGATCTCATGGTCGAGATCGCTTCGGGCGTCGATGGATGCCTCGGTGCCCGCATGACAGGGGCCGGATTCGGCGGCTGCGCCGTGGCGTTGGTGGCCGCGTCCGGGGCTGCCGCGTTCGTCAACGAGGTGGTGGAGAGCTACGCGTCCGCTACCGGGCTGGATCCGAAGGCGTATGTGACCGGGGCGGCGTCGGGAGCCGGCATCGCTGGTACCCCGGAACCGATGGTGTGAGCGGGGCGATCGTCTACGGCAGAACCGATTCGTAGATCGCTTCGTACTCGACGGCCCTTGCGTCCCACGACCAGTCCCTGGTCATCCCGTTGACCTGCACGGTGCGCCAGAGGTCGGGTATCGAAGCGTGGTAGTGCATCGCACGCCGGATCGTCTTCGTGAGGGACGGGTGTTGGAAGGATCGGAACACGAATCCCGTGCCATTCTCAGGATCCTCGTCGATGTCGAAGACGGTGTCCTCGAGGCCGCCCGTGAAGTGGGCGATCGGCGGTGTGCCGTAGCGCATTGCGTAGATCTGCCCGAGCCCGCAGGGCTCGTACTGTGACGGCATGAGGTAGGCGTCGGATCCGGCGAACACGATCCGGGAACCCGGTTCGTCGAAGGGGGCGTGCACAACGGCTGAGGGATGACGCTCGACCCAGCCATCGACAAGAGGATCGAGATCACCGTTCCCCATGAACACGAAGCGGACGCCTTCTGCGACGAGAGCATCAAGGTCGTAGTCGATGAGGCCGAGGCCCTTCTGTCCCGACATCCGGCCGACGTTGCCGAGGATGAATCCGTCGTCGAGTCCATATTCGCTCAGCATCGCTTTCCTCGACGCTGAGCGACCAGCGAGCCTGGATGCGGTGAACGGCTTGGGGAGGCCGGGATCCTGACCCGGGTCCCAGTCGTCGGTGTCGATGCCGTTGAGAACGCCGACGATCGGTCGGAACAATCCGCGAATGATCCCGCCGAGGCCGAAGGACGTCTCATCGACGGCCAGTTCCTGCGCGTGGCCGGGACTCACCGTTGTCGCCTGTGTCGCGCCGACGATGCCGGCCTTCAGGAAGTTCGCTTCGCCGAACCATTCCATGTCACCACCGAACACGGACGCCTTCGGACCGAGACCCAGTACGTCTGTGGCCGGCCCAAGTGGACCAACCATCGGGTATGAAGCGTTGTGGATCGTGAACACCGTTGGCACCACCGTCTTCAGCGCCACCGCACCGACGTGCCCGTCATGAAGATGGACGACGTCGAATCCATCCGCTACCTCAGCAACCGCGACGGAGAAGCGGGCGAATCTCTCCCAGTTGTCGTCATACGAGGAAGACGCGTCGGGTCCGTAGATACCGGGTCGATCGAAAGATGGATCGAGCCAGAAGAGAACGTCTACGTCGCCATCCCTATGGAGCTTCCAGGGTTTCCCCTTGACCTTGCGACCCGGGGCATTGGCATCCCGATAGCCGGGCACGGCAACAGTGACGTCGTGATCCGCAGAGAGAGCGTGAGCCAGTCCAGCCACAGCGTTCCCCAACCCACCGGTGCGAACGAACGGCGAGAACTCGGCAGCAGCAAACAGAATCTTCATGGGGAGCAGCGTACAGCCGAACGAGGTACGGACTACGGACTACGGAGTACGGGCTACGGCTCTGACCGTTCCCGTTGAACGGCCCACGACGAGTTCCGGAGCGAACACCTGGGTTTGGCTCACGCCATCCCCATCCATCGAGGCGACGAGCAGAGCCGTTGCGGCCGCAGACATGCGGTCGACCGGTTGCCGCAGCGTGGTCAGCCGCGGCGCCGTATACGACATCGCCGGCGTGCCATCGAAACCGATGACCGATACGTCATCGGGCACGTCGCCGCCCCAAGCACGCACCGCAGCGATCGCCCCGGCTGCCATGAGGTCGTTCGCAGCGATGATCCCGGTGACCCCGGACTCCAGGAGTTGGGCGCTCCCGGCCTGACCTCCCTCGAATGTGAACACGGTCTCAGAGACGATGCTCTCGTCACACTGAACACCCAGGCGATCTGCCGCTATGCGACATCCTTCCATCATGTCCAGCGAGGTCGAGTAGCGCTTCGGTCCGATGAGCATGCCTATCTTCCGATGCCCGAGCGTCACGAGATGACGGACCGCCGCTGACGTTGCGGCCTTCAGATCGACGGCAATGGCCGGCAGCGGACTTGGAGCGTGGATACCGTTGACGAGCACGAGAGGCAGACCCTGATCCCGCAAAGCGACATATGGGTCGTAACCGATCTCCGGCTGGGAGTACCGCCCGTTGACAACGACCACACCCGCAGCGTGAGATGACAGGAAGTGTTCCA
>JBLWQS010000145.1:0-4722 GCA_048452705.1 Acidimicrobiia bacterium | reverse complement strand
CTCAGTACTCAGTACTCAGTACTCAGTACTGGCTACATGCTGCTCCTCAGCAGCCCAACCACGATTCCCTCGCATACGGCCTTCCACGATGCGTCGATGATGTTCTGGTGGACGCCCACTGTGCCCCAGGAGCCGTCGGCGTCGCTGTGGCGGCAGAGGACGCGAACCCTTGCCGCCGCACCATCGGAAGAGTCGAGGTCGCGGACGCGATAGTCGGTCAGTTGGATGTCGGCGAGGAAGGGATACGCATCACAGAGGGCGGACCGCAGTGCTCCATCGATCGCCGCAACCGGGCCGTCGCCCTCGCTCGTCGTGACGATCCGCTTTCCGTTCACGAAGACTTTCACCGTGGCTTCGGCCGTGACTTCGCCGTCGCGGTGTTCGACGAAGACCCGATAGGACTCGAGATCGAAGAATGGCTGCTTCCATCCCTGTGCCTCGCGTGCGAGGAGTTCGAACGAACCGCCTGCTGCTTCGAAGTGATAGCCCTCGTGCTCGAGTTCCTTGACCCGATCCACGATCGACTGAGCCTCTTCGGAAGAAAGATCGAGGCCGCTCTCCTGTGCTTTCGCCAGGATGGTCGACCGACCTGCCAACTCCGAGACGACCATACGGGTCGAGTTCCCCACGGACTCCGGAGGGAGATGCTCGTACGCATCAGGGCGTCGGGCCAGAGCCGATGTGTGCAGACCGGCTTTATGGGTGAAGGCCGACGTTCCGACGAACGGCAGGTGATCATCCAGCGTGAGGTTGACATACTCCGCGATGTGATGTGACACGCGAGTCAGGTGGGGAAGCCGATCGGCCGGAACCGTCTCGTACCGCATCTTGAGCGAGAGGTTCGGGATCACCGAGGACAGATCGGCGTTGCCGGTTCGCTCACCGTATCCGTTGATGCAACCTTGGACCTGTGCAACCCCCGCGTTGACAGCAGCCAGACTGTTCGCGACGGCGGTTCCTGAGTCGTTGTGGAAGTGGCAGCCGAGCAGCGCCTCTGGGATGATCTCTGCAACCTCTCCGACGATCCGTTCAGCATCGTGGGGAAGGGTCCCTCCATTTGTGTCGCAGAGAACAAGCCGTTCGGCGCCGGCATCATGAGCGGCTCTCAGCGCTGCCACGGCGAACTCCGGATTCGCCTTGTAGCCATCGAAGAAGTGCTCGGCATCGAAGAAGACCCGTCGTCCGACCGAGCGGAGGTGTTCGACCGAGTCGGAGATCATCGCAAGGGCCTCTTCGGGTTCCGTGCGGAGGGCGTGCTCGACGTGGTAGTCCCACGACTTGCCCACGAGGCATACGACTTCGGTTTCGGCATCGACCAAGGCGGCCAGTTGCCCATCGGTTGCCGCGTTCCCTCTGGGACGGCGCGTCGATCCGAATGCGACGAGGGTCGCGGTTTCTAATTCGAGTTCGGTGCGCGCCCGTGCGAAGAACTCATCGTCTTTGGGATTCGCACCCGGCCATCCACCTTCGATGTACGTGACTCCGAGTTCGTCGAGAAGGCGGCTGATCGCGAGTTTGTCTCCCACCGTCAGCGAGATGCCCTCTTGCTGCGTGCCGTCTCTCAATGTCGTGTCGTAGATCTCGATGGTGTTCATGGTTCTGCTCCGGATAGAGAAAACCCCCCGCTGGGCGGAGGGTTACGGGCGCACACGGGTTCGTGTGCGCCTAAGTGATAATGATCGTGGTTGTCGAGCGGTCGGTCATGAGTTGCCGAGTATGCCCGCTCTTCGGCACCGCGTCAACGGTTGATTGTTCTGGCGATGAGAACGGCGTACGCGGCGACGCCGGCAGAGGTCAGGTGAACGCCATCCTGGACGAAGTACTCGGGATGGTCTTTCGCTGCGCTGTGCCAATCGATCAGGAACGCCCGATTCCATCGTTCGACACCGGCCGCCAACTCGTCGTTGACGGATCCTTCATAGCGGCGGGGCACGATTGCGTTGACGAAGTAGACGCGCTCAGCGCTTGCGAGGGAGATCATCGCATCATCGAAGTGTGCCGAACTGAACGGGCCGTTCGTACCGAGGTGCACGACGGCGATCTCTCCGAGCAGGCCCTCGTTCCGATACTGCGTGACGACGGCCGGCACATGCTTCATCTGCCTGCTCACCGTGCCGTCGACGAGTGCATCTTCAACGGCCTTCTCAAGACCGGTCTTCGCTCCGAGCATGACCGAATCTCCGATCATGACGGGGGGAGGTGCCACCGGCGGAGGAGCCGGGATGGTCGTTGTCGACGGTGTCCCGGCATCGGTAACGCCCGCAATCGTGGATGGGGCAACGGTCGGGATCGTGGTCGCGACAACGGAGGGAGCGTCGACGGGGGATGCTGCGATCTCCTCCGCCAACGGGGGAGTCGACGAGCCCTGGACCAACCCGATCGTGAGACCGATGACGAACACGCCTGCGATCACCGGCCACAGTGCTGCGGCCTGAGGCGAACGCCGCCGCAACGGCTCGGTGACCCACGCGATCCATGGCTTGAAGCCACGCCTGCGGATCGGCTGCTCGATCCACCGATAGGAGGCCTCGGTGAGAGCCAGCGTGACAGCGACCTGAGCGACGAGGGTCGGCCACCGACTCCACGGCACGTCGATCTCGGGACGCATGAGCACGAAGACCGGCCAGTGGTAGAGATAGAGCCCATACGATCGCTTGCCGATCCAGACGAACAAGCTGTTCCCGAGCACCGGGTTGAGAACCCCTTGGGGGTGAACCGTGACCGCGATGACGACCGCCGTGAGGATCGAGACGACGAGGAAGCCACCCTGGTAGAGGAAGACGTCGTACTCGCCGATGGTCAGCAGGATGAACGTCAGGAGGCCAAGGGCGGTGAATCCCGCGGCGTTGAGCGTGATCATGCCCCGTCTGGCGAGTGACGTCGTGAATCGCCACGGTTGCCATGCGAACGCGAGCGCCACACCGACGAAGAGGCCCGATGCACGGGTGTCGGTTCCGAAGTAGACCCGGGATGGATCTTCGTAGGGAACGTACATCAGCCACATAAGAGCGGTCGATGCGACCACCGCGACTGCCGCGATTCCCATGAACCGGCGGGCCGTCTGCCCGTATCCGGTCGAGCGTCGGGACAACAGGAGCATCACCCCTGCGAATATCAGTGGGAAGAAGAGGTAGAACTGCTCCTCGACGGCGAGTGACCAGAGATGGCGGAGTAGTGGCGGCCGGGCGAAGCCTTCGAAGTAGGACTCCTGACGGAAGATCATCACCCAGTTCGTCGAGTAGGTGAGTGCCGCGAACACGTCCTGGTTGAGGCGGAACAGAGCATCACGAGCGAACAAGAGGGCGCCCGTTGTGACGAGGAGCAGGAGCACACCCAACGCCGGCAGGAGGCGGCGGGCTCGTCGAGTCCAGAATTCCTTCAGGTCGATCGTGCCGGTCCGTACGCGTTCGAGGATCAGCAGTGACGTGATGAGGTAGCCGCTGATGACGAGGAAGACTTCAACGCCCAGGAACCCTCCGGGGATGAAACCGAATTCGGCGTGGTACAAGATGACGGCGACGACGGCGATGGCGCGCAGACCATCGATCCCCGGCATGTAGGGGAGCCGTTTCGGGACGTCGCGAGGGAGGAGATCTCGCATGTCTTCTTGCGTGTTGTTCCGGTTGGTCATCTGGTGTGCACGAACGCTTCTAAGCGTTGCCGAATCGACGTCATGTTCCTTCCGCAGCAAAGGTACCACGGAGACCTGAAACCACTGAGAAGTGCATGCCGGAGATGCGTCTGCCTCACGACCCTCTGTACTCTGTTGGTACTCAGTACTCAGTACTCAGTACTCAGTACCGACTACGGACTACGGACTACGGACTACGGAGTACGGAGTACTCCCAACGGAGGAACGGTGACAGAGCACAAGAAGACGGTCTTCTCCGGTGTCCAGCCGACCGGTGCGATGCACCTCGGCGGCTACCTCGGCGCATTCCGCAATTGGGTAGCACTCCAGGACGACGACTCCTACGACGTGATCTACTGCATCGTCGACCTTCACGCGATGACCACTCCGTATGATCCGGCCGAGTTCAATCGTCGTCGTCTCGACACGGCGAAGATGGTGCTCGCCCTCGGGATCGACCCCGACCGGTCGCTCCTCTACATGCAGAGCCAGGTGCCGCAGCACGCCGAACTCTCGTGGATCCTCGGCACGCTGACACCGACGGGTGTCCTCAACCGGATGACGCAGTACAAGGACAAGGTGGAGAAGGGGATCCCATCGAGTCTGGGTCTCTACGCGTACCCGGTCCTGATGGCAGCCGACATCCTGCTGTTCCACGCCAACCTGGTTCCGGTCGGAGACGACCAGAAGCAGCACCTCGAGATGTCGCGCGACCTCGCCGCCCGATTCAACAACCGATTCGGTGACGTCTTCCCTATCCCCGAACCCCTGATCCCCGAGACCTCGGCGCGTGTCATGTCCCTCGCGGAACCGACGGCCAAGATGTCGAAGAGCGACCCGAACCCCAAGAACCGAATCGACCTCGACGACGCACCTGATGTGATCCGCAAGAAGGTCAAGTCGGCGATGACGGACTCCGATCCGACCGTTCGCTACGACATCGAGAAAAAGCCGGGGATCTCGAATCTTCTGGAGATCATGTCGGCGACGACCGGCCGGTCGATCGAGGCGCT
Source organism: Acidimicrobiia bacterium (assembly GCA_048452705.1). Taxonomy (GTDB): domain Bacteria; phylum Actinomycetota; class Acidimicrobiia; order Spongiisociales; family UBA5794; genus JAHEEL01. The sequence goes on along the minus strand of JBLWQS010000145.1, from coordinate 78 downwards.
ATCTGACGAGTACGGGACCAGTGGATACGGCCGTTTCAAGGAGGCGGTTGCAGAGGCGATCGTCGCTGAGCTTGCACC
>JBLWQS010000144.1:0-4747 GCA_048452705.1 Acidimicrobiia bacterium | reverse complement strand
GGCCGAAGGTAATCCCGGCGACGTATGCAGCTATGAAACCGCTGCCGCCGAGATGGTCGGCCAAGATGTACGTTCCGAGCGCCACGATGATCCAACTGATCCGGATCCACTTCGCTTCGATCCAGGATCGCCCCAACGCGTAGCGGATGGCATGGGCAGCGCCGACGCCCATGGCGAGACCGACAAGCACCGCGATGCCGATGCCTTCGACGAAGAACCTCCACAAGGGATCTCCCCCGTCGGCCAGACTGAGAGTCAGGAGGAAGAGCAGGATCGGGAGAGCGATGCCGTCGTTGAGTCCCGACTCGACGCCGAGCGCTTCGCGAATCCTGATTGGGACGCGCTGGTTCGAGATCACGGCGGACCCGAGAGCTGCGTCGGTCGGAGCGAGGATCGTCGCGATGATGGCTGCTCCGATGAACCCGGCAGAGGGAAATATGAGGTAGGCGACGACTGTCCCGAGGACGATCGTCAGCGGCATCCCGATGGTGAGCAGTCGTGTTGGGAGGTCCATGTCGGCTTCCCACGATCGGATCTGGATCTTCGAAGCGTCGGTGAACAGCAAGAGCGCCAGGGTGAGTTCGAGCACAAGCGTGACCGGAGAACCGATCACGTTGATCGGTGGTAGGGCTCCCGCCGCGTAGCCGATCAAGCCGAGCGTGGCGAAGAACAGGGGGGCGGAGAGAGGCGATGACGCCAGCCGTTTGGAGACTAGGCCGTAGGCGAGGAGCGCCGCGCCGATGTAGATGATGGCTCCGATGTCCACGGTTTTCCGTTCAGCAGCGGGCCTGCACGTTAACGCCCTGACGATCCCATCACGCGACCGAACGAGTCCTCGATCGCCGTTGCGAGAGAGCCCTTGTGCATCCAGAGGAGCGTGGCGTGTCCTCCGCCGACCCAGCGAAGTTCGGACCCCGGCCAATGAGCGTGCAGTGCTCGTGTTGCTACGGGTGGTACGTATCCATCCGAGCGGGCCGAGACCATCACGGCATGCCGTGCATGGGCCGGTGCCGGACGATCGAGCACCGACGCCCTGAGGAGCATCTCGCGGAGCCTGGGCGCAGCGGACGATTCTCCGCCCAGTGCCGCCCAGTCGATCCCACCGCGCAACGCACCGTCGAGATACACGGGCGCAGGCGAATATGAGGCGGCTAGTGGTGCCGTGGCAACCGGGAACGGCAGCGTTGAACTCACCAGAGCAGCGATGTTCCCACCCATGGAGTATCCGGCGACGCCGGGAGTGAGACCCTCGTTTCGAACGGTGGCGAGCAGCCCGCGTCCTTCGGTCACGGCCCCGATTCCCATCTGGAAGAAGTCGGCAACCGTTCGTATCGGCTGGCCATCGTGGTCGATCGGACGCCGGATGCCGTAGTAGGGGTTCTCGAGGACAAGGCTGCCGATACCCCGCTGGGCGAGTCTCCTGGCGATACCGAATCTCGTTCGGGAGTCGTGTTCGTTCCATGCGGCCATCAACACCACCATGCGGTCGGCTCCGCCTTCCGGCAGGATCCGGGTCACCGCGCCGTGCCGTGCATGTTCGGGAAGTGTCACAACGGGACTTTCAAAGATTCCGACGGAGACGCCGAGTCCGTCTTCTTCGGTGTCCGATATCCACTCGATCTCGATGGGGAGAGGATCTCCGGATGGCATGCCGGCCGTATCGACTGCTGATGGATCACCCCAGCCGTCGGTGAAGAAGCGCAGCGTGTTCGGTCCGCGGCTCACGACGGTCCCGCCGAGTCGATCGATCGGGTGGATCACGGATTCAGCGCTTCGATCACGTCGTGGTAGAGCCGCTGCTTGATCGTTCCGAGCGTATCGGCGTCCTTCTCGGAGTGCCGCTCGGCGATCTCGATCGACATGGGCACCACGGCATCCTCCGGCACGGCCCGATGAACGACGTGGCGACTCGACGCTTCCCTTCCGCCGAACCGATCACCAGAGATGGCGAGATCGTCGGACCACGGCGGTGGCACCTTCCGAGAGATCAACGCCGTCATTCCGCGAGTGAACGGGATGCCAACGTCGACCGAGGGAAGGGCGAAGAAACCGCGGTCGGCGCGCATGACGCGGTAGTCGTGGGCGAGGGCGAGGAGTGCCCCAGCTGCGATGCAATGCCCGTTGATCGCGGCGACCGTAACGAACGGGGCAGCGACGAGCCGGGCAAGGAGATGGTCGACCGTCGAGAGGAACGCGTGCAGCTCGTGCGCGTCAAGGCTTTTCACGTATCGGAGAGACAGACCGGTCGAGAAGAACCGGCCCGACCCCGTGGTGACCAGCGTTCGGGGGCCGGATGTGGCGGTGACTTCGTCGAGTACGGCGGTGAATCGCTCGACGAATGGTGGGTCGATGACGTTCTCGTCGCGGGCAAGGGTCGCGATGAAGACGGATCCACGTCGCTCGAGTTCGATCATCCACCACGCCAATCTCTCGTTGATCCGGTCACGCTCAGACGGGGTACAGTCTGGCGCATATGCAGATCGAAGTCGGCACCAGCGCAACTGTTCGCCTCGTCGTCGGTGATGATGACACCGCAATCGCTCTGGGGAGTGGGGACGTACCCGTTCTGGGCACGCCACGCATTGTGGCTCTCATGGAGCAGGCGGCCGTTGCGACGCTCGCCGGCTCCCTCGATGACGGTATGACCTCAGTTGGAACCCGGATCTCCGTCGATCATCTCGCGGCGTCGCTCGTCGGTGCTGTTGTCACCGCGTCGGCGAAGGTTGTAGCCCTCGACGGTCGGGCGGTGTCCTTCCGCCTCACGGTCGATGAAGGGGACCGACAGGTGGCGATCGGAGATCACGTCAGATTCGTCGTGGATCGGAATCAGTTCCTCAACCTCTAAGTGCTCCCAGAACCCTGGGCTCGCAGGTGCGTATAGGTGCCTTGACAGCCCACAGTTCGCAGATACTTCGCCTATTCGCGCGTCTTCTGGACACTCGCTGCGGCCGCGGCTTTCCTGGAAGCGATCGCGATGAGATCCCACACAGGAGCGAACGGCGGCGCGTAGGCCAAATCGACCCACTCGAGCGCTCCTGCCGTCATGCCGTCCCAGATGGCAGTGGCGAACACATCGATGCGCTTCCCGGCACCTTTTCCGCCGACGATCTGGGCGCCAACGATCCTGCCGCTTCCCCGCTCTGCCGTCACCCGGATGGTGAGCTCCTCCGATCCCGGCATGTAGTGGGCGATCGTTCCACCACTCACGGTGGCGTCGACCAGATCGAGACCGGTTGCCGCGCCATCCGAGGAACGGAGACCCGTTGTGGCGATCTCGAGGTCATGGACGCGAGTGATCGCTGTACCGATAGTGCCAGGGAATGCAAGATCTCCGCCGATGATGTTGACCCCAGCGATCCGTCCCGTCTTGTTTGCCACGGTGGCGAGATGCATGTTCGCCGGGCGGCCCGTGACACGGTGCCGGGCTTCCGCACAATCTCCTGCCGACCACACGCCTTCGATCCCGGTCCGCTGGTGATCATCAACGGCGATGGCACCGGTCTCCCCAAGCGGGATCCCCGCATCACGAGCGAGCTCAATAACCGGTCGAGAACCGATCGACAGCACGACGACGTCTGCCGGGAGACTCCCTCCTTCGATCGAGATCCCGGTCACCCGATCGGTACCTTCGATCTGCTCAACCATCGCCCCGGTGAGCACGGTGATGCCCATCGAACGCACTGCTTCGGCTACCTGTTCACCGAGGTCGGCATCGAGCGTCCGCGGGAGCACAGCGGGCAGCCCCTCGACGACGGTCACGTTCCACCCCTTGGTGTGGAACGCCTCGGCAACCTCGAGACCGATGTAGCCACCCCCGACGATCACAGCGTTTCCGGAGCCGGCATCAGCGATCGACCTGAGCGCCGCTGCATCTCCAAGTGTGCGCAACGTGTGGACGCCATCGAGGCCACGGCCGGGCATCGGCGGCACGAACGCCCTGGCACCGGTCGACACCATCAGATGGTCGAAGCCCTTCTCGAGGGTGGTCTCTCCGTCGGCGTCTCTCACCTCGACGACGCGGCGGTCGAGGTCGATAGCAGTGACCTCGTGGCGGAGATGCAGTTCGATCCCTGCACGAGCGAATTGTTCGGGTGTCCGGGCGATCAATTTGTCGATGGGGTCGATGATCCCAGCGATGTGATAGGGCTCTCCGCACGCCGCGTAACTGGCGTGGTTTCCCATCTCGTAGGCGATGACCTCGAAGTCCCGGTTTCGACGCCTCACCTGGCTCGCAGCCGTCATGCCGGCTGCGTCTGCTCCGATGACTACGAGTCGCTGACCCATTCGATCCTCCGATAGCTTCAAGATTCCGGTCGCTGTGACAAGACGATAGAACCTCACGTGGAGGCGAAATCATTCCGCGGGCTGTCGGCGTCAAATACGAGGTCACCAACCCTGGGTTCGCGTCCTTGTATATGCAGCCGTGAGCCCGCGGAATGGAGGTCTGGGGTTAGCGGCCGATGTTCGGGTTCTCTTGGGTCACACGGGTGCGGATCGTGTAGACCGAATCGCCGGACAGGATGCCGCTCCGCCCGAAGAGACGTCCGTGTTGCCAGTTGGAGAGCCCTAGTTCCGGCTTGTCGAGTGCGTACTGGCCGTCGACCCAGCGGGTGAAGCCGTTGCCGACGAACGGGGCATCGACGAGATCGAAGAACCGCCCGTGCTCCGCCTGGTCGTCGGAGATCAACGACGTGACGAATCGTGGACTGTAGCGGTTGAAGAGGTCGGCCGCAGCGTCGATCGACGG
>JBLWQS010000143.1:0-4801 GCA_048452705.1 Acidimicrobiia bacterium | reverse complement strand
GTCAGAAGTGGATTGCCGAAGACCGATCGATGACCACCTACGTCCCCAATCGACCAAAGACGACGTATCCGGTCGTCGATCGGGCAGACGGCCCGATCCGGGCGTTCCGTTCCGATGTGCTGACCCACCTCGATTCGAGTGGACCCCTCATCGACGTGCGCTCACCGGGAGAGTTCAGCGGCGAGTTGATGCACATGCCCGACTATCCACAGGAAGGTGCGCTGCGGGGCGGACACATACCCGGTGCCGACAATGTTCCGTGGAAGACGGCGGCGAACGACGACGGCACGTTCAAGAGTCGCGACGAACTCGAGACGATCTACCAATCGGAACTGGGCCTGTCCGTCGATGACGACGTGATCACCTACTGCCGGATCGGGGAGCGGTCGAGCCATACCTGGTTCGCATTGACTCATCTGCTCGGGTTCCCAACGGTTCGCAACTATGACGGATCATGGACCGAGTGGGGCAACCTGGTCGGTGTCCCAATCGAGCGGTAGGCAAGGCATGCGAGGCGGGGCTTGAGGTCCTTCTCGTAGCCGGATGATGGGTCAAGACCGCTCGCCTGCTAGAACGGGAGAATGCTGACTAACGAATTCGACGGCCGGGTGATCCTCGTCACCGGCGCTTCCGGTATCGCCGCAGCGGGTGCCCGCATGTTTGCGGCACAGGGAGCCCGCGTGTTCGTCGCATCAAGGACGGGGGAGAAGTGCGCTGCGTTGGCGGACGAGATCGTCGCCGCGGGCGGTGTGTGCAGTTGGGTCCAGGCTGATCTGACCGTCGAGGAGGACGCGGACGTCGCGATCGACGCGTGCGTCGATCGATTCGGGCGGATCGACGGACTGTTCGCCGTGGCGGGCGGGAGCGGACGCAGATTCGGTGACGGCCCGATCCACGAGATGCCGCTCGAAGGCTGGAGCGAGACGCTCAAGTTGAACGGTCGTCCGGCCTTCCTTGCGGGCCGCAACGCCGTAGCCACCATGCGCGAGCAGGATCCGGACGACGATGGGAGCAGAGGCTCGATCGTGATCGTCTCAAGCGTCCTCGCAGCGCATCCGGTGCCATCGCACTTTGCCACTCACGCCTACGCCGCCGTCAAGGGTGCCGAAATCTCGCTGGCGATCGCCATGGCCTCGTACTACGCCCCGGATGGGATCAGGGTCAACGTGATCGCACCCGGACTCATCCGCACTCCCATGGCAGAGAGGGCAGCCGAGGACCCCCAGATCGTTTCATATGCGGCCCGCAAGCAACCACTCGCAGGTGGCCTGATCGAAGCCGACGAGGTGGCGGCCGCCGGAGCCTTCCTGCTAGGTGCAGGAGCGAAGATGATCACTGGTCAAGTTCTGGCCGTCGACGGCGGGTGGGGTGTGACCGAGGCGGCACCGTGAACCGCGCGCAGCTTCCGATCGAGATCGTCGAAGAGCGCCTGATTGCCGTACTCCGAGGATTGGAGACCAACCGAGTAGAAATGGTCGTCGACATCCTTCGGGATTCGGGAGTCGGGGTTGTGGAAGTCACCATGGAGAGCCCGAATGCGGACGCATCGATTCGGTCGGCGGTCAACGCCGGTGCGGTCGTCGGTGCGGGCACCGTGATGTCGATTGCCGACGCAGAAGCGGCGGTCGACTCAGGTGCGATCTTCCTCGTAGCCCCACACACGGACCTTGAGGTCGTCGCGTGGGCCGTCGACCGTTCGGTCCCGATCGTCCCTGGATGCTTCACCCCGACCGAAGTGGCGACTGCGTGGAAGGCCGGTGCGTCCGCGATCAAGATCTTCCCGGCGTCCGTCGGCGGACCTGGCCTCCTCAGTTCGGTGCGGGGGCCATTCGGCGATCTGCCTCTCATTCCGACTGGAGGAGTGACGGCAGCGAACGCTGCAGCATTCCTCGCATCCGGTGCCGTCGCTGTGGGTGTGGGTGGGTGGCTCACCAACCACGACGATCCCGACGTGATCGGCGTGCGCGCAGCCGCGATCGTCGAAATCTGCCGGCCCAGATAGCGCTACCTGTCTAGACAATTCGCCCGCACTGTGCAACCATCGGCCCATGGAACCCACATCGCTCACCGCCCAGGACGTCACCTACGAACAGCTCGCAGGGATGATCGACCACTCGCTCCTCAAGCCCGAGCTCACGCTCAACGAGGTGATTGAAGGGTGTGATCTTGCCGATCGCTACTCCGTGGTTTCTGTGTGCGTGAGGCCGGCCGACGTAGCACTCTGCGCCGAACGCCTTGCAAGCTCGACCGTCGCCGTCGGAACCGTGGTCGGATTTCCTCACGGCGATCAAGCAACGGCGACGAAGGTATTCGAAGCGAAGAGAGCCATGGCCGACGGCGCCGTTGAACTCGACATGGTGCTCAACTACGGCTTGCTCCGGTCCGGCGAGTACGAACGCGTCGAAGAAGACATTCGGGCGGTTGTCGAAGCCGCGAACGGCGAAGCACTTGTCAAAGTGATCTTCGAAAATGCCTACCTCGACGACGCTCAGATCGTCCGAGCTTGTGAACTCACAGAGGCCGCCGGCGCCGACTACGTCAAGACCTCCACCGGCTACGCGCCGACCGGCGCGACCCTCGAAGATCTCCGGCTGATGCGAGATTCGGTATCTGAGGCCGTCAAAGTGAAAGCCGCACACGGCGTCCGTACCCTGGACGGGCTTCTCGCGGTGAGGGAAGCCGGCGCCGAGCGATGCGGTGCCACCCAGACGGCGGCCATGCTCGACGACTACCGGGAGCGCACCAGCTCCTGATCGCGGCCCGCCAGCGCCGCACCGATCGCCCCGGCGAAGCTGCCGAGTTCAGCTGGGACAACGTCGATGCGTTCGACCGGTACGAGCGTTACGTGGGAGCGAATAGCGTTGCGGATAGGGTCGAGGATGAGATTGCCTGCGGCAGCGATGCCCCCGCCGATGACGATGCGCGATGGGCCAATCAGGGTCACCACATTGGCGAGACCGATGCCGATGAAGCCAGCGGCGGTGTCGATCGCAGCAAGCGATCTCTCGTCGCCGCTTCTCGCTCGATGGAACACCGTCTCGACATCGGGTGCTCCTGCGGTCTCGGCCAGCACATCGGCTTTCGCCAACGCCTCGACGCAGCCCCGGTTTCCACAACCGCACAACGGCCCATCAGGCACGATGATCTGGTGGGCGATCTCCCCGGCCTTGCCGAAGGCTCCGAGCTGTAGGCGTCCATCGATCATGATGCCACCGCCGATGCCGGTTCCCAGCGTGATCCCAACGAGCGGGGAATAGCCTCGCCCGGCACCGATGGTCCCTTCCGCAAGCACGAAGGCGCGGGCGTCGTTGATGATCTCGGCTGGGAGGTCGAGCGCATCCCCGATCGGATCACGCAGGGGGTACCCGTTCCAGGGACCGGGGAGGTTGGGGAACAGTTCGATCTCTCCCGACTCTGTGTCGAAGAGGCCGGGGACACCGATCCCCACGGTCGCCACCGGACCCACCTCGGCGACGGTCACCCTCGCAGCCTCGATCATCCCAACCGTGACGACCTGCGGTCCGCCCTCGGCGTTCGTGGGGTGCTGCGATGTGAAAATCACCTCGGGGCTCGCGAGCTCCTTCTGTTCGAGCACCGCGACCTTGATGTTCGTGCCACCGAGATCGAGTCCGAGATACCGGTTGGCGGTCATGCCTGGTGGTCTCCTTCTCCGCGATACAGGACGGCCGTGAACGCATATCTCCCTGCCGCGTAGAACGTGGTGGTGTGCTCGAGGGGCGTTCCGTCCTGATCGAAGATGGTCCTGACCTCCGACAGGATGACGCCGTCCTCGGGTAGTTCGAGGAGATCCCGCTCCCGTTCTGTGGCGGCTCTCGCTCCGACTTCGGCGAGGGCACGGCTCGGGATCCGGCCTCGTCGTTCGAACGCATCGTGGAGCGACCCGGACGTGAGGTCCTCGTCGAGGAGGCCGGGATCATCGGCCGGCATCACGACCCGCTCGATCGCCATCGGCACGTCGTCGGCGAGGCGCAGCCGTTCCAGTACGACCGCGGGTGCGTCGAGCTCAACACCCAGGGCCCGTGCGTCGTCGGGGGAGAGATCTGCGGATCCCGCACGGAGCACGCGCGAGGTCGGCTCCATGCCGCGGATCCGCATGCTCTCTGAGAACGACAGCGGTGACCCGAGGGCTCGCGGAACTCGTCGCCCGGTGACGAACGTGCCTGAGCCGCGCTTGCGTTCGATGAGATGCTCAGTCACAAGGACGTTGACCGCTTGTCGCGCGGTCATGCGGCTCACTTCGAAGCGTTCGCACAGATCAGCGTCCGAGGGGAGCCGATCGCCTGGGTGGGCGTCCGCGACCAAGCCCCGCAGGTAGTCGGCGATCTCGAGGTAGCGCGGTCTTGATGTCACTTCGGTTCATCCCCTCACCTTGACGACCTTCGTCGAGAATCGGTAACCTGTCTATACATTTACTCATTCGGGGTTGAGATGCAAGGCGAAGGCCAAAAGAACGGTAGCGACCAGACGCACGGGCGTCTTCGGGGACAGTGGCTCAGCGAGGCGATGAGGATTCTCGAGCACGTCGAGTCAACGCAACTCGACGCTATTGAGACAGCGGCGGAGATCTGTGCGAACACTATCGAGGCCGACGGACTCGTCCACCTCTTCGGGACAGGCCACTCACGCATTCCGGTCGAGGAGATGTTCCCGCGCTACGGGTCGTATCCGGGGTTCAACCCGATTGTCGAACTCTCGATGACGTTCCACACGCAGATCGTTGGAGCCAACGGTCAGCGACAGGCGATGTTCATCGAACGGACTGAAGGCCTCGCAGACGAGA
>JBLWQS010000142.1:0-4874 GCA_048452705.1 Acidimicrobiia bacterium | reverse complement strand
CACGGTGGGGATCACGCCCTTCAACTTCCCGGCGATGGTGCCACTCTGGATGTTCCCGATGGCGGTCGCTGCCGGCAACACGTTCATCCTCAAACCCTCTGAGAAGGACCCGGCCGCGTCTCTGTATCTCGCCGAGTTGATGACCGAGGCCGGATTCCCCCCGGGCGTGTTCAACGTGCTCAACGGAGACAAGGTGGCGGTGGATCGACTGCTGCGACACCCGGATGTCAAGGCCGTCTCCTTCGTCGGTTCGACGCCGATAGCGAAATACATCCAGGCGACAGCGATTGAGCATGGCAAGCGGGTCCAGGCCTTGGCAGGAGCGAAGAACCACATGATCGTGCTCCCCGACGCCGACATCGGTCTCGCAGCCGACGCCGCTGTGAGCGCCGGTTATGGCTCGGCGGGCGAACGATGCATGGCGATCTCGGTTGTCGTGGCAGTTGGTGATAGCGGTGACCCTCTTGTTGAGGCGATCACCGAACGGATGGAAGGCCTCGTCGTCGGCCCCGGAGAGGATCCATCGACAGACATGGGTCCGCTGATCACTGAGGAACATCGAGACAAGGTCGCCTCGTATGTCGAGGCCGGCATTGAAGCGGGTGCCGACGTCGTCGTCGACGGTCGCGATCTCGAGTTCGAGGGTGACGGCTTCTACTTCGGCCCGACCCTCGTCGACCGAGTGACGCCGTCCATGACGGTCTACACCGACGAGATCTTCGGCCCGGTGCTGTCGGTCGTACGAGTCGATACCTACGACGAAGGCATCGAACTGATCGCCTCCAATCAGTGGGGAAATGGCGCAGCGATCTTTACCCGAGACGGTGGGGCGGCACGGCAGTTCGTATTCGACGCCGATGCCGGGATGATCGGTGTCAACGTGCCGATCCCCGTACCGGTGGGGTACTACTCGTTCGGCGGCTGGGGTGAGTCCCTGTTCGGCGATACGCACATGTATGGACCGGAGGGCTTCCGATTCTGGACCAGGAACAAGGTCGTAACAAGCCGCTGGCCAGACCCGTCAACGAGCACAGTTGATCTCGGTTTCCCCAGAAACGATTGATCCAACGGCAAAGGCGGAGTGGTACTCGGACCCGACAACCGATGGCTCAGACTTCGGGAGTCAAGTATTCGAGGAACTCTCTTGGGGAGTAGATGGGGGCTTGATCCGCCAGATCGAGCAGGTCTGAATCGCCGGAGACGAGGAGTGATCTGCTCTGTTCCGCGAGTGCGATGAGGTAGTCATCGTCTGGGTCGGCAGAAGTTACCGAGGGCGGCGTCCGCGGATCGTCCTGTACCAGTGCTTCGTCGCCGAGGAGTGTCAGCAGTGCGTCCGCCTCGCCCGGGTGGATGCGGGTCGTGAGTTTGGGGTAGGTGAGGGCCCGGCGTAGCTCGTCGAGGAGCTTCGGAGAGCACACCAATTCGTAGGTACCTTCCACCCAGAGTCGTAGCACTCGCGCGGGCGTGCCGTCACGCCAGAGCAGCGCCGAGATGGTGACATTGGGGTCGAGGACCGCTCTCATCTGAGGCTGTGTCGAGCGGCTTCCTGCGCTTCGATCGCAAGTGCTGCCGCATCATCTTCCGACATGTCATTGCGGTCCCACAGACGGTCGAGAAGGTCGAGGCCGAGATCCTTTCGGACGGCTTCCTCGATGACCTCGCTCTCACCACGTCCCGTTCGAGCGGCACGGACCTTCACGGCGCGCAACACCATCTCGTCGATCGTGAGGGTTGTGCGGGTCTTCGACATGGAAGCATCATAGCATCATGATGCTTCGACGTGTAGGGATGTGTGCGCTCGAACGCTGTTTCAGAGGTCGACCGCGGCGAGTCTTTCGAACACGACATCCGTGTTCCTCAGGAACCGGCCCGTTGAGAAGCAGGCGTCGAGCTCTTCGGTTGTGAGATCGCACTCCGGATCTGCTGAGAGACGGTCTCGAAGGGTGCCGCCTTCGTCCCAGGTGGCCATGGCGTTGTTCTGCACGATCCGATAGGCCGCATCACGGCTGTGACCACGTTCGGCGAGCGCCAGGAGCACGGCCTGTGAATACACCAGGCCACGGGTCGCTTCGAGGTTCTCGACCATGCGATCGGTGTCCACGACGAGACCATCGACGAGCCTGGCCATCCGGGCGAGCGCGAAATCGAGGAGACCGGTCGCGTCCGGGAGTGCCACCCGCTCAGCGGCGGAGTGACTGATGTCGCGTTCGTGCCACAGTGCCACGTTCTCCATCCCGACCGAGGCGTATCCACGAAGAAGCCGGGAGATCCCTGTGATGTTCTCGGATGCGATCGGGTTGCGTTTGTGGGGCATCGCCGACGAACCCTTCTGGCCGGACCCGAACGACTCCCTTGCTTCTCCGACCTCGCTTCGTTGGAGGTGGCGGATCTCGGTTGCGAAACGCTCGAGCGAAGAGCCGGTCAGAGCGATCGTATTGAGGAGTTCGGCCTGGCGGTCCCGGTGGGTGATCTGGGACGATGCCGGTTCGATCCCGATCCCCAGTCGCTCACACACGAACGCTTCCACCGACGGCGGCGTGTGGGCATAGGTGCCAACGGCTCCCGAGATCTTGCCGACGGCGACGGCATCTCTTGCGCTTTGCATCCGACGATGATCGCGTTCGATCTCGAACGCCCAGTTCGCCAGCTTGAGACCGAACGACGTCGGCTCGGCCCAGATGCCGTGGGTGCGGCCGATCATCGGTGTGTCGCGGTGCTCCTCGGCCTTGCTTCGAACGATGTTGAAGAGCGTTTCGATACGACCGAGCAGCAGGTCGGCAGCATCGCGGAGGAGAACGCCGTTGGCCGTGTCGAGAACGTCCGATGACGTCAGCCCGAAGTGGACCCACTCACCTCCGGGATCGACCGATTCTGCGAGAAGGTCGACGAACGCCGCGACGTCATGGTTGGTGATCTGCTCGCGTTCCTTCCATGCGGTCGGGTCGACCTCCGGAGCCGAACGAAGTGCTGCGCCAACGTCTGCGGGAACGAAACCGAGTTCGCTCCATGCCTCGACGACGAGCGTCTCGACTTCCTTCCATACGGCGAGCTTGCGCTCTTCGCTCCAGACGGCCGCCATCTCGGGGAGGGAGTACCGGTCGATCATGACCCGTAGTCCGTAGTCCGTAGTCCGTAGTTCGTATGTCGTGGTGCGTGATTGGGCACACGATCTCTGAAACCGTCGGAGGGACGGACCCCGGTCACGGTGATGGGCGCATCAGGGTGGCTTCGCGGCCTGGGCCGACACCTACAGACGACACCCTGACTCCGCTCAGTTCTTCGACACGCTCCACGTATCGTTTCGCTGCGTCGGGGAGATCGTCGTACGACTCGACGCCGGTGATGTCCTCGCCCCAACCCTCGAGCTCCTCGTACACCGGGTGGCAGTTGTACAGCACACGCTGCTGACGGGGGAACTCGTTGTACCGCTCGCCCAGCGAGTCGTAGGCGACCGCGATCTTCAGCGGGCCGAAGTGGGAGAGGATGTCGAGCTTCGTGAGTGCGATCTCGGTGAGACCGTTCACGCGAGCCGAGTACCGCAGGGCTACCGCGTCGAGCCATCCCGTCCGACGGCGGCGACCCGTCACGACACCGTACTCGCCACCGATGTCGATCATGCGCTCGCCGGTCTCGTCGAGCAACTCGGTCGGGAACGGCCCCGTGCCGACCCGTGTGATGTAGGCCTTGGAGACACCGATGACGTTGTCAATGTCGCGTGGTCCGATTCCTGAACCTGTAGCGGCTCCGCCGGCGGTCGGATTCGACGAGGTCACGAACGGGTACGTGCCGTGATCGATATCGAGCAACGTTCCTTGCGCACCTTCGAACAGAACGTTCTTTCCGGCATGGATGGCTTCCCACACGAGCAGCGATGTATCCGCGATGTGGTCGCGGATCACGTCGGCATAGCCCAGATACTCCTCGTACATCTCGTCGATGTCGAGCGGCAACTGGTTGTAGACCTTCTGGAGCTGACGGTTCTTGTCCTTGCCGACGACGTCGAGTTTCTTGCGGAAGATCTTCGGGTCGAAGAGGTCCTGAATGCGGATTCCGAAACGGGAGTACTTGTCCATGTAGGCGGGACCGATTCCGCGCTTCGTCGTTCCGATCTGCTCCTCGCCGAGATAGCGCTCGAGCACAGCGTCGAGTTTGCGGTGATACGGCATGATGACGTGGGCGTTACCGGAGACCCGGAGCCGGGATGGGTCGATTCCGCGAGCGGTGAGCTCTTCCATTTCCTTGATCATCACGGCAGGGTCGATGACGGTCCCGTTGCCGATGACCGGCGTGACCTGGGGGTAAAGCACCCCGGACGGGATGAGGCTCAGAGCGAATCGCTCACCGTCAACGACGATCGTGTGGCCTGCGTTATTGCCACCCTGGTAGCGAACAACGACGTCAGCATCGCGGGAGTATCGATCGGTGATCTTCCCCTTACCTTCATCGCCCCACTGGGCACCAAGGATCACCGTGGCCGGCATGTGGACTCCCTTGTTGTTGAGAATCGATTGTACCGCCCACTGAGAGCCGTAGTCGGTAGTCGGTCGTCGGTACACCGATCGGCTATGAACCCGTGTAGTACTCCTGCAAGCCCCAGAGCATCTTGCGGATTCGGCGGGCTTCTTCGACTGCCGTCTCGACAGCGGCTGACTCGCCGAAACCGAGGTCCGCTGCCAATTGCAGTTGGGTTTCTGCTTCAGAGGCACTTTCTGCAGCGATGCCGAGGAACTGAACGAAAGATCGGTCACCGCCCCTGCCGGCGCCTTCGGCGATGTTCGACGGGATCGACACTGCTGCTCGCCTGAGTTGAGAAGTGAGGCCGAATCGTTCGTCCGCCGGGAACGCGCGCGTAACCGAGTAGACGCGTGCCACGA
>JBLWQS010000141.1:0-4909 GCA_048452705.1 Acidimicrobiia bacterium | reverse complement strand
CGGTGCCTCTCCGGTGCCGGTCGGTTCACGCGTCCGGATCGACCGCGCCCAGGGTTCGATTGCTCAGATCGATTCTGTCCTCCCAGATGGCCGACCGAGCGGCGCTAGGGCTGATCGTGGTCGTGCGATGGCGAGTAGGAGGGCCGCGTGGTCGTTGCCGACATCCTGCAATATGACGGCGCCGGCGAGGAGGTCGATCGCCATGTCGAGCATCGCATCGGCGGGGCGGGTCGTCACGGAAGTGATCCGTGCAGAACGACACCGTCACGACGGACCTCGGCGACGATCCGTTCGCCGTTCTCTTCCGCCTCGGCCCACTCGGCGGGGGTGAACGCCAGGACGTGCACCGGGATGCCGATCCTCGTCTCCAACGCCGCCTGCCATTCGTAGATCCATCCGCCCGTCGAGTGGCCGATGACGAAGGCGTCGAGGTCCGAGTCCGGACCGAAGGATTCCCGTGCGACCGATCCGAAGATGCCGACGATCGAGTCCTGAGGCGCGTCGAGGAGGTCGCGAGCAGTGGGCACGACTTCCATCGCTACGGTGTCCAGCGATGCCAACCGTCGGTAGAGGAGACTCTCGGTGATGGGGGTGTATTCGACGTTGCGGCCGCGGGGCTCGCGGCGGACGAGCCCGATCTCGGCGAAATCCCGGAGGAGCTTGCCTGCCTGCACGTGGGAGACATCGGCGCGTCGTGCCCACTGGCGGACGGGGTAGGTGTTGTGCGTGCGAATGATTGCCTCGAGAATCTTCCCTCGGGCCCCGGTGACAATCTGCGGGATCGGATGCCGATAGTCAATAGTCACGATCGGCCATTGTTCACAATAGTTACCATATGGTAAGTATATCGTCAGTATGGCTCGGCGCTCAAGGAATCCCGTGGTCGATCTCTGATGCTCGCTGGACGCGTTCGGCGACGGTTGGGGCTTCGGCGACGGAGGGTCGAGGTGCTTCCGTGCCTTCGGTCAGTCGAGGTCGCCGAGAGACCATTCGAGGCGTTTGCCGAGGACGGCGGCCATCCTCGCCACCGTTGAGAGTCGAACGTCGACGTCGCCACTCTCGGCCCGAGCAATCTGTGACTGCGACGTCCCGGCGGCGGCGGCGAGTTTGGTCTGCGAGATCTGTGCGGTGCGACGTGCCTCCGCCAGTTCCCTCATGAGCCGACGATGGTCGAGCGCTGCTTCGACCTTCTGGGGGAACGTCGGGTCTTCCTGCGTGCTCTGGTCGATGATGTCGTCGAGGAAATCGGTCATGGTGATAGTCCCGGATTGGCGCTGCCCCCAAGAAGGGATGCCGTATTAGAGATGTTGTTAACCATATCTCGTATTCGATATGAGTGTCAAGGGGTGCGCCGGCGTGATCGCCAGTCGCGCAGTCGGCGCTCCGCGAGGGCGATGTCCCGTCCGGGTACCGTTCGAGTGTCCTTCACGATCGCATGAATCGCCAGCAAGATCTGGTCGGACTTGCCTTCGGTCGCATACAGGATGCGCACGTTCCGGGTCGTCGTCCGTGCGCGCACCTCATAGATGTCTCCCCGCAGGTGATGGGCGGCCGAGTTGCCGCGATCTCTGACGTCTTTCATGGCAGCGGCGACGTGCGCCCGCTCGTCGATGGGGAGGGCCATGACGAAATCTCTGACCGGCGACCGGCCCGATCCCGTGCGGTAATCGCGCCAGCGGCGTCGGGCGTGAAGGTTGTGCGTCGGCACGACTCGATCCGTTCACTGAGTTGCCCCAACATACGGACCGGGTGTGACGAGTTCTTCCGGTTTTCCTCGAGGGCACGCGCGTCCGACCGCCACGGGATCGGCGTTTCCCAAGATGCTCGCCCATGTCGCACGGGCGTCTCATGGCCGGACCGTGAAGGTTCATTCGGGACTCCACCACTCCCGTTTGGCCATGGTCTCGGTGACCTGTCTTGGGGGCGATGTGGGAGAGGTAACGGTCGGTGGATACCAGTGATGCGTGGCCGAACTGGCGTTGGATGATCGGCATCGGGACGCCTTCCATCATGGATGTGGGGGTTGGTGCCCTCGTCGATGCCGACGGTGCGCCGCTGGTTCCCTTTGCCGCGGAGGACCGTCACGGTGCCGCTGTCCAGATCGAGGTCCTTGGCATACAGGGCGAGTGCTTCACCGATGCGCATTCCGGTGCGGTAGAGCATGGTGAGCAGAGCGCGGTTGCGTAGCCCGAGGCTCGACGTGTCGGAGCAGGCGAGGAGAAGGTCTCGAACCTCATCGGGGGTGAGGATCTCGGCCGGGTAGGTCTTGCCCTTCGACATTGGGGCCTTTCCGCGGTGATAGTCCGGATGGGTAACGTCGACCATCGCGACACCGTACGGCACCACCACCATCGATTCCAGACCCCTGATCGTCCGCAGACGGCTCTGGCGTGCTCCCCGCATCGAGGTCTCGACATGGACGGCCCCGCCTGAAGGCGAGGCCGTCTCTGCCGTGTCCTCCCACCGCAGCGGCATGGCGGTGATGCCCGCCGCCGCGCAGGAGCTGTGGGGCTAGTGAACCTTCCCCTCGTAGACGTCCCACACACCGATCGGGTAGGGGAACCCGTCGAAGACCGGGAAGGCCGCGAAACCGCCTCCGGTCCCCTTCAAGTCCTCGTAGTCGCCCGTGCCACCCATGATGACCCAGTTGAACGTGGGCCACTTCAGGAAGTCGATCCGCACTTGCAGCTTCACCTGGAACGACCCGGAGTCGTCATCGCAAGTGAACTCCTTGAGAATCTGAAGGTTGTATCCCCTGGGTGATTGGCCCATCTTCGGTGCTGCCTTGGTGTACAGGTCCACGGTTGCACCGGCATCACAGACAGCGCCGGAATCGACTGCCGGACCGGTCGCTGTGAAGTAGCCGGTGGAGGCGTCTGGTCCATCGAAGAACGATGGTCCCTCGAACGTCACTTGCTCCGGCGGGGTCGCTCCCGCTGAGGCGGCCGGCAATGCCACCAGGAACAGGGCCGCAACAGCGGCCATGAGAATCAGTCTTCGCACGATTCCTCCTTTGGAGCCGGGGCTCCTCTCGCTTTTCGCAACTCCCCGCCATGTGGTCACACCATCAGCGAGCAACCTCGGGCGGTGCGCCGTCCGGCTCCTCATGTGATCTGTGCCCGTCTCACGGGGAGACGTCTCCACGGTGCACCTCGGACTTCAACGGAATCTCAAGACGCCCCGTGGTCCTTTCCCAACTCTTCACTCTGATAGACCATCGACCACCCGTCGATGGGCGACACGAGCCGGGAATCCGCTGCCCGTAGGGGATGCACCGTGTCCGCCCGGCTGCAATGTTGGTCGATGAGAATGCGCCTACTCCGGATCGGGGCAACGACCCCTTCGTCCGATATCGAACTGACTCCATCTGGTCCTTCCTCCTAGCCGAACGGGAACAGGTGGCTCGACTGACTATGGAAGATCGGCCAGAAATCCCACGGGTCGTTGTCGACGTAGTCGGGATCTCCCAAGCCTTCTCCTCCGAGATCCCACCAATCGAAGTGTCGATCACCGGTGACGATGATCTGAGCGCGTCCATGAATAGCGGCGGCGACGACGTGACGATCGTCGGGATCGGCGATGTCGATCGCGTCTACTCCGTATTGGTAGCCGGTCACGAGAGAATCAGGGATCGCCTCGATCATCGCGGTCTTCAGGCCCGCTGCTTGCCTGTCGTCGAAGTCGGGGTACCTCGCGGATACGGCCTGCACCATCTCGGTCAGGATCTCCTCGGTGAGCAGTACCCGCAGGTGGAAGGAGGTCTGCTTTTCGCCGACGCGGACGAGAATGCTGCGCTGGAGGGCGCCGAAGATGGCATTCGCGTCGTGCAGGACCCGGAACGCCATCTAATTATCCAGGCCACCGTCGATGGCGAGACGAGTCACACGATCCGCCGCCCGTTTCCTCCGGAGCGCATCCTCACGTCGATACGCTTCGAGGTCGGAGAGTCGGATTCTGCGGTGATGGCCCACCATTCGGAAGGGCACCGGGCCGACCGGTTCGAGGATCTTGTCGATCAGGAACGGGCGGGAAACCCCGATCATGTCGGCCGCCTGCTGGGTCGTGAGTTCGGCGTTGACACGCCTCCAACGGGAATCCAACAGAGCCTCTTGAGTCGGGAGGTTCACGTGTCGAAGATGATAGAGACCGTATTCGGGAAGGATGAGTGGCTTGCCGCGAGAGAATGCAGATGCTCCGCGGGCTGAGGATGGCTCGCACAGAGGCTCGAAAGTCGTCGTGTCCGGGGCCATGCGACCACCGGACGAAGTTGACGCGCTCGCTGTGGAGTTGACCATCGACGACTTGGAGATCGCCATGAGCGCCGGCCGGGCCGAGATCGGCACTTGGCCCGCATCGACGGTGACGATCCGGCGCATCGACGAAACTTCGTTCGAGTTCATCGCAGAAGAGGATCGGCTGATCTTCGTCCCTGAAGACCCGGCCACCTTCGGCGACCATCCCGCGGTCGGCAAACCCGAAGACGACAAGCGGCGACGACGGCGGGAGAAAGAGGAAGCGAAGGCGGCGAAGAAGGCAGAGGACCGCGACGAGAAACGCAGCTCACGCCGGACCTCGTCCAAGGAGCGGCGTGGCGGCCGCTGGATGGGTGGCGAGAAGCAACCGCCGGAAGCCGAACCGTCGGACCAGTCGTTCGAGGATCGCAAGACTGCGATCATGGCGATGAGCACCGGGGTTTCCACTGATCGAGAACCCGCTTCCGATCAGGCCGGGGAAGTCGACACCCGCGAGCAGTCTCAGGCCATAACGGAACCCACCACCGAGGACCGCCGTCGAGTCAAATGGCGACGCCGGTCCGCAATAGAGGAACCGGAGTCCGACGAGGAACCGGAGCTGGACGAGGAACCGGAGCTGGACGAGGAACCGGAGCTGGACGAGGAACCGGAGCTGG
>JBLWQS010000140.1:0-4937 GCA_048452705.1 Acidimicrobiia bacterium | reverse complement strand
GTCAAGTACTACCCGTGGCTCCTGTCGCTCTTCCTTTTCGTTCTCGTCGGGAACCTGTTCGAAGTCACGCCGTTCATCAACTTCCCGATCACGTCACGCATGGCGATCGCAGGAGGCCTATCGCTGTTGACGTGGGTGATCTTCGTGTTCGTCGGTTTCAAGAAGAACGGGTTCCGCTACGTCGGAGCGCTGATCTGGCCGACGACCGTGCCGGTCGCTCTCCGACCACTGGTCGGTCTCATCGAGTTCGTCTCAACGTTCTTCCTACGTCCCCTCACCCTCGCCGTGCGGCTCTTCGCCAACATGGTCGCCGGTCACCTCATGCTGACCCTGCTGCTCGTCTCCGGGTGGGTCTTCATGTCAAGCGTGGGAGAGATCGGCATCCGGGCGCTCATCGGCGTCCCCTGGTTCGTTTTCGGTCTCGGCATCTACGTCTTCGAGATCATCGTCGCCGTCCTGCAGGCTTACATCATCGTGTTGCTGTCTGCGGTCTACGTCGAGTCGTCCATTCACATTGAGCACTAAGTAGGAGGAAAGGCAAACAATGGAAGAGCTAAAAGGTGCGATCGCCGTCATGGGATACGGTCTCGCTGCCATCGGCCCAGGCATCGGCATCGGTCTTGTCGTGGCGTCCGCCATCTCGGCGATGGCCCGTCAGCCCGAGGCCGCCGGCATGGTGAGAACCACGATGTTCCTGGGAATCGCGTTCACCGAGGCACTCGCGTTGATCGGCTTCGTGCTGTTCTTCATCGCCTAGAAGGGACTGAACATGTTGTCCATGTTGACCCAGGTGATGTTCATGTTCCAGGAAGCGGAACAGATCTCTGCCGAACCCGAGGAAGAAGTCGAGGGCATCCAGCTCTTGCTGCCACACCCGGATGAGTTGATCGCAGGCCTGATTGCCTTCGTCATCGTCTTCTTCTTCGTGTGGAAGTGGGCGGTCCCGGCGCTAAACAAGACGCTGGAAGCACGCCAGGCGGCGATTCGCGCCGACTACGAAGCCGCCGAGGCTTCCAAAGTCGAAGCCCAGAGCCTCCTCGATGACTACCAGGAGCAGCTCGCCGGAGCGAACGATGAAGCGGCAGGGATCGTCGATGAGGCGAGGACTGCCGGCGA
This sequence comes from Acidimicrobiia bacterium, assembly GCA_048452705.1. GTDB lineage: Bacteria > Actinomycetota > Acidimicrobiia > Spongiisociales > UBA5794 > JAHEEL01. The sequence goes on along the minus strand of JBLWQS010000140.1, from coordinate 3,821 downwards.
TCAGGTGAAAGCCGACATCGTCGCCAGAGCCGAAACCGAAGCCGAGCAGATCAAAGTACGCGCCCATGGCGAGATCGCCGGTGAGCGGGAACGCGTCAGCGGGGAACTCCGCCGCCAGGTTGCGGACCTCTCGATCGGCGTCGCTGAGAAGGTCGTCGGCGACAGCCTCGACGACGATCGGCAGCGTGAACTTGTTGATCGCTACATCGACGATCTCGGAGGAGTGCACTAGGTGATGGAGGCCACGGAATTCCCGGCCCGTCTCGATGGGTACGCGTCGGCGCTGTTCGACGTTGCACGCGCCGAGGGCGATATCAACGGGTTCGTTGATGCGTTCTATGCCGCAGCGAAGACGATCTCCGCGAACTCGGAGCTGCGTGACACGCTGAGCGATCCGCAGATCCCGATCGCCAGAAGGCAGGGGATCGTATCCGACCTGTTGGGCGCCCGTGTCGATGGGGCCGTGGTCGCTTCGATCAACCTCATTGTTGCCGTGGGCCAATCGAAGTACCTCGATGACCTTGCGTCGCGTCTCGCCGAGATCGCAGCAGAGGAAGAGGGAACCGTCGTAGCCGAGGTGCAGAGCGCCGTGGCACTCGACGAAGGCCAAGTGGCCCGCCTCGAAGCTGCCCTGTCGAAGGCGACGGGCAAGCGGGTGCAGGCCAAGGTCGTGACCGATCCGTCCATCATGGGCGGTCTGGTCGCCAAGATCGGAGACACGATATTCGACGGTTCCGTGAAGGGCCGTCTCGACGACGTACGAGAGCAGTGGGGTTAGGCAGATGGCTGAAGTGACATTGAATGCAGCGGACGTCACCGCCGCGCTCCGCGACAATCTGGAAGGCTGGTCGCCCTCCGTCGAAGCGGAGACGATCGGCTATGTGATATCGATCGGCGACGGCGTCGCCCGGGTCGCCGGGTTGCCGGGTGCAATGGCATCCGAACTCCTCGAATTCCCCGGCGGACTCACCGGCGTCGCCTTGAACCTCGACGAGACCTCGATCGGCGCCGTACTCATGGGCGAATCCTCCCACGTCGAAGAGGGCGATGAGGTCCGCTCAACCGGCCGCGTCCTCTCCGTACCTGTCGGTGATGCCCTGCTGGGCCGGGTCATCGATCCGATCGGCAACCCGATCGATGGCAAGGGCCCGATCAACGCATCCGAATCCCGTCTCCTCGAGACCCAGGCACCTTCGGTCGTCGAACGCCAGCCGGTGAGCGAGCCGCTCCAGACCGGTATCAAGGCCATCGACGCCATGACACCGATCGGGCGTGGTCAGCGGCAGTTGATCATCGGCGACCGCCAGACCGGGAAGACCGCCATCGTCGTCGACACGATCCTGAACCAGAAGGGTCTCGGCGTGAAATGCATCTACGTCGCGATCGGCCAGAAGAACTCGACGGTTGCCGAAGTCGTCGCTACGCTCGAAGAGGCCGGAGCGATGGAGTACACGGTCGTCATCGATGCGTCGGCATCGGACGCCGCCGCTCTTCAGATGTATGCCCCGTACGCAGGTTCTGCGATCGGCCAGCACTGGATGTACAACGGCGAGCACGCCCTCGTCATCTTCGACGACCTGTCGAAGCAGGCCGTTGCGTATCGCGAACTGTCGCTCCTGCTGCGCCGCCCGCCGGGCCGTGAGGCCTACCCGGGCGACGTCTTCTACCTGCACAGCCGGCTCCTCGAACGTGCCGCGAAGCTCTCCGACGAACTCGGCGGTGGGTCGTTGACGGCGCTGCCGATCATCGAGACGAAGGCGAACGACGTCTCCGCATACATCCCGACGAACGTGATCTCGATCACCGACGGCCAGATCTTCCTGGAGACCGATCTGTTCTTCTCCGGCGTCCGTCCGGCGATCAACGCCGGCATCTCGGTCTCCCGGGTCGGTGGTGCAGCGCAGGTCAAGGCGATGAAGAAGATCGCCGGTCCGTTGCGTCTCAACCTCGCCCAGTTCCGCGAGTTGGAGGCGTTCGCCGAGTTCGGTTCCGAGCTCGATGCCACGTCGCTTGCTCAGCTCGACCGCGGCCGTCGCGTCGTCGAGGTTCTCAAGCAGGGACAGTTCGAGCCCGTCCCCGTCTCCGAGCAGGTGATGGCCATTTTCGCTGTGACGGAAGGTTTCATGGACGGTGTCGACGTGTCTGAGGTTCACACCTTCGAAGCGGAGATGCGCGAGTACGTCCGCACCCGCCATGGCCATCTCCTCGACCAGATCGCCGAGACCGGCGAGATGGACAACGACGCGATGCGCTCCGCTATCGAGGCCTTCGTATCGTCGTGGTCGGGCAGTGGTCACACCGGTGCTGAGGAATTCGCAGCGAAGGTGTCTGAAGACGCCGCCGCGAAGGCAATGCGCGAAGGTGAGCACGCCCGTCCGGTGGGGGAGGCGTAACACCCGATGGCTTCGGCTGAGCTCCGCCTGATCTATCGCAGGATCCGCAGCGTCCAATCGACGATGAAGATCACGCGTGCGATGGAGCTGATCTCCACGGCGCGAATCGGCAAGGCGCAGAGCCGCCTTGGGTCCGCAAGGCCGTATGCCGAGCAGCTCAACAACGTGATCACCAACGTTGCCGCAGCCGGGGGAGCGTCCCATCCACTGCTCGAGTCACGAGAAGTGAAGACCGCCGGCATCGTCGTGGTGTCGTCGGATCGTGGACTCGCCGGTGGATACAACCACGCCGTCATCCGCCTCGCCGAACAGTCCGTTCGCGAGCATCGCGCCGCCGGGCACCGGATCACCGTCTACGTCGTCGGCAAGAAGGCCCAGTCGTACTTCGCCTACCGCAAGCACGACATCGAACATGCGTGGCTCAATGTCACCGACCTTCCGGTGTACGCCGACGCCCGCATGATCGCCAACGTGCTGCTCAACGACTACGCCGAAGGCAGCGTCGACTCTGTGGAGGTCTTCACCACCCGGTACGTGTCGGCCCTCACTCAGATGCCGATCCACCGGACGCTGCTGCCGATCGAGGCACCCACCGGCGAAGGTGACGAGGAGGCCGAACCGATCGGCTACTCGTTCGAACCGTCTCCCGAGGAGATCCTCGACCGACTCCTCCCGCGCTACCTCGAGGGATCGATCTACAGCATCCTCCTCGATGCTTCGGCGTCGGAACACGCGGCTCGGCGCAGGGCGATGAAGGCGGCGACCGAGAACGCGGAAGAACTGACCAGGATCCTGACCCGTGGGGCCAATCAGGCCCGGCAGGCGGAGATCACAACCGAGATCTCAGAGATCGTCGGCGGCGCTACCGCGCTCGGCGACGGTTGAGTAACAAGGATGGAGCACCAATGAGCGAGAGCACACTTGCCACAGGCCGGATTGTGAAGGTCGCGGGTCCGGTGGTGGACGTCGAGTTCCCGCCCGACGGCCTGCCGGAGATTAACTTCGCCATCGAGGTCGACCTGACCATCGGTGGGGAGACCCAGACCATCAAGTGCGAGGTCGCCCAGCAGTTGGGCGGCAATCAGATCCGTGCGGTGGCTCTTGCCCCGACGGACGGTCTCGTGCGTGGTGCCGAGGTGACCAATACCGGCAAGCCGATCATGGTCCCTGTTGGTGATCAGACGCTCGGGCACATCTTCAACGCGTGGGGCGACTGCCTCGATGCCCCTGATCACGACTTCGCCGGTGAGTGGTGGCCGATTCACCGTGAGCCGCCCCCGTTCGACGAGGTCGAGCCGCAGAAGAAGATCTTCGAGACCGGCATCAAGGTCATCGATCTTCTCGGCCCGTACCTCGAAGGTGGCAAGATCGGTCTCTTCGGCGGTGCCGGTGTGGGCAAGACGGTGCTCATCCAGGAGATGATCAACC
>JBLWQS010000139.1:0-4944 GCA_048452705.1 Acidimicrobiia bacterium | reverse complement strand
GTTCAACTTCTCGCACGGTACGGCAGAGGACCACGCCCGCCGCCACGAATGGGTCAGGACCGCCGCATCCGAGGCCGGCGTGTCGGTCGCGACGATGCAGGACATCCAGGGCCCCAAGATCCGAGTCGGGACGTTCCCCGGCGGCTCGGTCATGTTGGATCAGGGAGAAGATCTCACACTTGAACCCGGTGAAGGCGAGGGTGATGAATCGACCATCTGCATCGCCTACCTCGAATACGTCGACCTCGAACCCGGTTCCGCGATACTGCTCGCCGACGGAATGATCCGCCTCGAAGCGGTCTCGATTACCAGGGGCGCGGTTCGCGTGCGCGTCGTCGGTGGAGGTGAGCTCCTCGACCACAAGGGAGCGGCGTTCCCAGGAAGCGATACCGGTGTCCCGGTTATCACCGACAAGGACATCGACGATCTGGCGTTCGGCAGGGAGGTCGGGTTCGATCTGATCGCGGCATCGTTCGTCTCGTCGGGTGCAGATATTCGCGAGATCCGTAAACACGTTGGATTCAAACCCATCATCGCCAAGATCGAATCGACCGTCGGATACCGCAACCTCGATGACATCCTCACCGAGGCGGACGGCGCGATGGTGGCTCGCGGCGATCTCGGAGTTGAACTGAATCTCGAGAGCGTGCCACGTGCCCAGCACGAGATCCTCGAGCACACGAATCGTGCGGGCAAGATCACGATCACAGCCACCGAGATGCTCGAATCCATGATCACGAACCCCCGTCCCACGAGAGCAGAAGTGACAGATGTGTACCGATCGGTGCTCGACGGCACCGACGCTGTGATGCTCTCTGCAGAGACGGCGATTGGTGCCTATCCGGTGGACGCCGTTCGGATGATGGACGTGATCAGCCGGGAGGCCGAGCAGAGTCCAGAGTTCGTCACGACACCGCACGCCGGCATGCTCTACGACCGATCTCCGTACGCATCGGCGGTGGCGCAAGCTGCAGTTGAGACCGCGAACCGGCTTGAGGTCGACACCATCGTTGCGTTCACCGAGACGGGGACGACGGCGAGACTTCTTTCGAAGCACCGACCGCGCGCTGATGTTTATGCCTTCACGCCGCATGAGGCGACCTATCGCCTAATGGCGCTCTTCGGCTGCATCACACCGCTGCGCACTCCGATCCACCGTTCAACCGACGCGATGCTCACGTTCGCGGAGGAGTATCTGCTGGAACATGGGATCGCCGTTACCGGTGACACGACCGTGATGGTGGCGGGGATTCCCCCGAATCTTCAGGCGTCGACGAACCTGATGAAGGTGCATCGGGTCGGGAGTGCGACCGGGGGAGTGCCGGAGCATTAGCCAGATATGAGATATGGGTCACGAGACGTGAGACGGTCTCGATCCTCACGTCTCCGGTCTTGGTATGGACCGGTTCTACACTTTGAGTTCCAGATCTGAGGAGTGAAGCATGGGCCAGCCGATTGAACAGCTTGACCGGGCAACGGTCGGTGACGTCACGATCTTCACGCTCGATCGAAACTTGGCGAGCATGGGAACGTATTCATTCGATGAGGCACCTGCTGAGCCGCATCCAGATGACTTCGTGGCGATTCTGGCGACCAGGATCTTCGAGTCCGATCCTGCGATCAACCGGGTGTACGTGGCGGCGAATGCCGTTCAAGTGACTCGCCGCCGGGGATGGGATACTGCGTCAGGAGATGCTGTCGGAACGGTGATCAGCGAACTGTTCCGGTTCTATGAGTGATCCGACTGCGCCGGATGTAGTCCGTATTCCGTAATCCGCAATCCGTACTTGGACACGGCCATCCAGGTCAGGGAGCTGTGGTTGTCGTTGTTGTCGTTGTTGTTGTCGTGGTCGTCTCCTCGGGTGGGGGAGCGCTGTAGACGCCGACGGTGAGGGTGATTGACGATCCGGGTGAGACGAATGTGCCACCCGCCGGGTTCATCGACAACACAACCTCGTTCTTGGCTTCGCTATCCACGGTCTCATCGACTCGAATGACCGTGTATCCATCAGCAAGCAGGCTGGAGTAGGCGCTATCCCATGTTGACCCCACCATTGACGGGATAGCCACCGGGCAGTTGACGGGTTCTTCGGTGACCATGCAGGCGTGCACGGCGATCTTCTTGTCTTGGGTGTGATACCGCCACGTCCAGGTCCGTTCGCGTTCTGTCGTGCCGTCCGGTTGTTTGATGATCCGGGTGACGGTCTGTGTGAAACCATCGATGCCGCTCTGGATTCGTCTCTCCTGCCCGGGATCGAGCGGCTCTTGCCCCTCTTCGGGCTCATCGGCGACGTAGACGGTCTCGAACTCCTCCGGGTGGGTGCGTTCCCCCCAATCGGCGGTACAGGTCTTTCCCCCGATATTCCCGTAGAAGAGCACGGTGATCGTCGAGTTCGTGTACACCGCTCGGATGATGACCGGGGCTTCGCTGTTGTTCCTGAATACGACGTCGGGATCCGGGTACCCCATGGTGGCTTCGATCACTTCCGGGTATTTCGGGAAGTAGAGGGAGTGAGGCTTGTGTTTCACGTCCTCATAGCAACCGTAGAACACGGCGTTGTAGAGCGTGGTGGAGAATTGGGAGACACCGCCGCCGACGTTGGCAGGATGGCCTTCGCAGACGACCTCTCCGTTGATGATGGCGCAGTCCTCGAGGTAGCCCTTCTCCAGGGTGCGGGGACCGACAACCTCGTTGATAGAGAAGGTCTGCCCTGGAAACACCACAGACTCGTCAACGGTGTCGGCCATCAGGTGGATGTTGTGGACGCGGTTCGTTCCCGGCGTATTGGTCGTGAACTTCGAGACGAGACCCATCGGCCCGTACGCCTCGGCTTCTTCGTTGGTGAGTCGCGGTTCGTCCCCTTGAGCGACGGGGAACGGCCCCTTCTTGGTCCCCTCTGCGGCCTTCAACAGCTCTTCGGTGACTGCCGGTACGTCCTCGATCGTCCCGTATCGTCCCGGGATGTAGTAGACCTCGCCGTTCGAGACCGTCGCCTTGAACTCGGCGCTCACCGGGGGCAACTCGAACTCGCTCCGATGAGGTTCGAGCAGATCCTGGACAACGGCTTCGTCGAGGAGGACCGTGACTTCGACGGGGTTCGTACTGATCTCGGTATAGACGGCGCGTGAGATCTCCTCTGCCGTGAAGGTCTGCGAGTAGTCGATGTCAGTGTTGGTGAGAACCACATCTGAGTTGATGATCCGGCGTACCCGGACTGCGGCGGCATCGACGTCCGAGTCCGTCACTTCCGGACGGTGCTCGACGACCGGGAGGCGAGCTTCCCGACCCGGAAGCACCGACAGTGTTTCGACCACGATCTCGGTGGACGATGCGATCTCCAGCTGCTCTCCGGCCTGGGGGTACTCCACGACAACCTGGGTGTCGACGACGGACACGGATCCCTCATAGGCGGGGTTCGGGATGGCCACGTCCTCCCAGATGTCCAGCTGATCCTCGATCGCTGTGCGATCCATAGTGATCGGGAGGTGGACGTCGACGGGTTTCGAGAAACCACCGAGCCACGACCAGAAGCGGCTGATAGAGCCGCCCTCGGTGCGTTGAGATATCGCTTCATCGACGGCAGCTACCTCATCGGCTTCGACCGATACGGATGAGGGATTGAGTTGGAAGCGGTGCTCGTTGACGTCAAAGACCGCAGGTGTGGTTTGGAGTTGCTGTTCGTAGGCCTGGATCGTGAGAATCGCGTCGTCGTAGCTCAGGCCGCTGACGTCGATTCCTTCGATCGAGACGTTGCGGGGAATCTCTCCCTCCGCGATCGAGCTATCGACCCAGAAGACGCCTGCAGGCAGGAGGAAGAGGGCGATTGGGAGGAGTGCGAAGAGGGCGAAGCGTGGTTTCACGGTGCGTTTCGGTCCGGTGTGGTGGGCTCATGTGAGGGTACCGGAGCAGTCCGATAACGCGCGCGGCGCCCGCCCTAACCCTCTGCGAGTGTTGTCGTCGTTGTCGAGACGGTGGTGTCAGTGGCGAGTGTCGTTGTGGTCGTTGTGGTCGTTGTGGTCACCGGACAGGCTTCCATGCCGAGGTCGCACGGATGTTTCTCGATGACGCGAGCGAGTCCCCGGTAGTGGTGCGTATACGGCTCGCGAATGACGCTGCCATCTGGCATCGTCATGACGCGGGTCACCGTGACGCTCCAACCCTGCGACCCCCTCGAAACGACGCGCTCGGAACCCGGTGTTACCGCCCGGTTGTCCTTGTAGACCACGCGGGGATCCGTGTAGTTGAACCGCTCGGATCGCTCCGATTCACAGGTGCGGCCGCCGTTGTTTCCGTAGAACTGCACCGTGATCGTCGAATCGCCGTCGTAGGAGTTGCGGATGATGATCGGCACGTCCGAATCGTTGCGGAACACTACGTCCGGACCCGGGAAGCCCATCGTAGCCTCGCGGCCTTCTGGGTAACGGGAGATGTAGATGCTGTGGGGTGTGTGGTCGATGTCTTCGTAGCAACCGAAGAAGACCGCGTTGTAGATGGTCGTGGCGTACTGGCTGACACCGCCGCCGACGTTCGCCGGATCGTCGCAGCACGTGACCTCGCCGCCGATGATGGCTCCGTCGCGCTTGTAGCCCTTCGCTTCGGTGCGTGGGCCAACGACCTCATTGATCGAGAATTCCTCGCCGGGCCACACGACCGATCCGTCGATCGTGTCCGCCATGAGATGGATGTTGTGCACACGGTTGACACCCGGCGTCTTCGTCGTGAACTCCGAGACGAGTTCGATCGGCCCGAATGCCTCAGCGTCCGCCGTTGTGAACTCCGGTTCTTCTCCGTCGACGTAGACAAGGCTTCCCCTTGCCGTGCCGGACGTGGCGGCTCTCAGTAGCTCAATGGCAACACCTTCCGGGTCGAGAACGGTCGCGTTCTTCGAAGGGATGATCGCCACCTTGTCGGCCTCGATGTCGACCTCGAAGTCGGCGTTGACC
>JBLWQS010000138.1:0-4968 GCA_048452705.1 Acidimicrobiia bacterium | reverse complement strand
GTCCGATCGGATACGGAGTACGGACTACGGACTACGGGATACGGAGCACCAAGTGCCCTTAGGGCCTTTCGCCGTGGGTCTGGGGACTTCGGCCCTAGAGGTACGAGGTCGAGTCGTTGGACAATACGGCGACAGCGATCCGCGTTCACGTGGACGTCTCCGGACCGGGGACCGGATTCGGCGACGAAGTGGCCACGCGACGGGGATCTTCCATTGATGGGAGTTTCCGCGTGGCCAGAGTCGAGCTTGAAATCACCAGAAGACAGTTCCTGGCGGCCGGTGTCGCCGGAACCGCACTGATGGGGTCGACCCACTCGCCGTTGGCGATGCGCTACCCCGATCCACCATGGTTCGCCAAGGGCGACGTCGTCACCACCTACAACTACTGCGACATGTGCCCGTGGAAGTGCGGCATCGCCGTTCAGAGCATCAATGGCCAGGTCATGAAGATCGACGGCAACTCGCTCGATCCGAAGAGCCGGGGGATGCTCTGTGGCCGTGGACAGGCCGGCGTGTCGTTCATGAATGACCCCGATCGCCTTCAGTCTCCGATGATCCGGACCGGTGAACGCGGCGAGGGCAAGTTCCGCGAAGTCACCTGGGAAGAGGCGCTTGACTACACGGCCGAGAAGATCCTCGCGATCAAGGACACCTACGGACCCGAGGCCCTCGCGATCTTCGGCCACACCACCGGCGATTTCTGGTTCACCGACTACTTCGCCCAGGCGTGGGGCACCCCGAATGCAGCGAAACCGTCGTCATCGCTCTGCCTCAGTCCTCGTGACGAGGCGTCAACGCTGACCCTCGGATTCCCGGTCGGCGGACACGAACCGATGGATTGGGACGAGATCGAGTGCATCACGTTGATCGGGAGCCACATCGGAGAGGACAGCAGGAACACCGTGATGCAGGACTTCATCGAGTCCCGCTCCCGCGGAGCACAGGTAATCGTCGTCGATCCGAGGTTCTCGAGCGCGGCGGCGAAGGCCGACTACTGGCTGCCGATCAAGCCCGGCACAGATACGGCTCTGCTGCTCGCCTGGATCAACGTGCTCATCACTGAGGATCGTTTCGATCGTGCCTACATCGATGAGTGGGCCACCGGACTCGATGAACTCACCGAGCACATCCAGGAGTTCACCCCCGAATGGGCTGCCGGCATCACGGATCTCCCTGCCGACCAGATCCGGACGACGGCGCGCGTGATGTCGGATCGTCTGCCCCAAGCGGCGATCATGCCCGGCCGTCATGTCACCTGGTACGGCAACGACTCTCAGCGGATGCGTGCCGTGTTCATCCTCAATTCGTTGCTCGGGGTCTACGGCCGCCACGGCGGGATGTACTTCAACAAGTCGCCGTTCCTCGATTCCTACCCGCACCCGCCGTTCGCCGTCACCGGCAGTTCAGGCGGCTGTTCTGCTGAACCCGGAGAAGAGAGCGCCGAGCTTCCGCTCGGCCCGACCGGCAAGGCACGAGCCGACGGGGCTCGCGAAACGTTCCTTCGTGGACCGACCGCCATGCAGGAGCTCATCGATCCGATGATCACCGATGATCCGTATCGGATCGCCGGACTCATGATCTACGGCGTGAACCTCCTCAACTCGGTTCCGATCCCTTCGAGAACGATCGAAGCCTTGAAGAAACTCGATTTCGTTCTCGCCGTGGACGTTCTTCCACAGGAGCACGTTGCATGGGCCGACGTTGTGTTCCCTGAAGCGACGTTCCTCGAGCGCTACGACGAGCTCTCCACCGTGCCCTACAAGACCCCGTTCATCCAGATGCGTGAACCGGCGGTCCCACCGATGTACGACACGATGCCGGGTTGGATGATGGCCAGGGAACTCGGCCTTCGCGTCGGTCTCGATGCTTACTTCAAGTGGGAGACCATCGAGGAGTATCTCGACATCCGTTTGCGTTCCGTTGGATCGAGTCTCGAGAAGATGCACGATGCCGGTGGTGTGATCATCCAGGAGGGGAAACCGTACCTCGAGGACTTCGAGGGTGAGTCACCGTTCCACACCGCGTCCGGGAAGATCGATCTCTCGGTGGCGGAGCTCGCAGAGGCAGGTCTGGATGCCATCCCGGTCTATGAGCCGACCGAGGAGCCGCCGGACGGCTACTACCGGATGCTCTACGGCCGCAACCCGCTCCACACGTTCGCCAGGACGCAGAACACGCCGGTGCTGAGCGACGTCTCCCCGGAGAACGAGCTGTGGATCAATGAGGACGAAGCCACCGCTCTCGGGTACTCGAGCGGTGACATGGTGTGGCTCGAGAACGACAACGGTGACCGAAGCGGGCCGATCGCCGTCAAGGCCACCCAGCGGATCCGAAAGGACGCTGTCTTTATGGCACATGGATTCGGGCAGATCTCCGAGGGCCTCACGAACGCGAACGGTCGTGGAGCGAGCGATACGAAGCTGATGAGCCGCTACAAGCTCGATCCGATCAGCGGGGGCGCGGGTATGCGAGTCAATTTCGTTCGATTGGTGGAGGGAGGCTGACATGGCATCTGCATTCCTTCTCGATATGAGCCGGTGCATCGGATGCGAGGCCTGCGTCGTGGCCTGCAAGACCGGGAACGAACTCCCCATTGGACGGCAGTACATCGAACTGATCGAGCACACCTCCGGGACGTTCCCTGACCTGACCGGAGGCTTCCAGAATCATCGCTGCTACCACTGCGCCGATGCCACGTGTGTCGCGGTGTGCCCGACCGGTGCCCTGTTCAAGGAAGACGGTCTCACCCGGCTGGATCGCGACGCCTGCAGCGGATGCGGCTACTGCGTTCAGTCGTGCCCGTATGAGATCCCGGTGATGTCGGATGGTCGTTCGAGCAAGTGCGATGGATGCGCAGCGAACGTCGGAGCCGGTGGTTCACCGTGGTGTGTGACCACCTGTCCTGCGAAGGCACTCGAATTCGGTGATCGCGACATGATCCTGGCCAAGGCGAAAGACCGAGTAGCGGCGCTCAAGGATCGCTACCCGAAGGCCCAGGTCTACGGAGAGACACAGGCCGGTGGACTTGGCTTGATCCTGGTCCTGCCGGACGATCCGGAGACACTCGACATTCCGTCGAACCCGCCGGATGCGCCGGTCGTCGTCGATCTGTGGAAGCACGTCGTTCAACCCGTGTCGATGGGAGCGACGGTTCTCGCAGCAGCGGGAGCCGGTGTCCTCGGCATCATCGCCAGAAGGAATCACATGGCCGAGTTGCGCGAGGTCGAAGAGAAAGAGAAGGCCGGAGTCTCCTCCGGCGATTCGGACACGGAGGAGGTGTGACCGTGAGCGAAACCAACGGCGACCAGCAGATCCTCCGATACCGGAGCAAGCAACGCATCGTTCACGCGGTGATGGCGAGTTCGTTCCTCATCCTCCTCTTGACCGGTCTCGCTCTCGTGTGGAGTCCCCTGGCGTTCCTGGCTGCGGGTGGTTGGTCGCGATACCTGCACCGCATCGCGGCCATCGGGTTCATGTCGGTGCCCTTCCTGTACTTGATCCTCGATCGAGCGGGTGCGAAGGAGGTGCTCGTCGAGTCGTTCAAGTACGACCGGGACGACGTCGCCTGGTTCCGGTACATGTACCGATACACGCTCGGCCGTACCGCAGAGATGCCTCCGCAAGGTCGGCTCAACGCAGGGCAGAAGCTCCACCACTCAGCGGTGATCGTGTTCTCCGCGGTCATCGTGGTCACGGGACTCATCCTCTGGTGGCTGAAGTCAGGCCTCACGCCCACACAACTCGCATGGACGGCGATGATCCACGACCTCTCCATGCTGGTCCTCACGCTGCTCCTCGTCGGCCACGTCTTCTTCACCTACGTGTACACGGCGTGGTCATCGATGGCGACGGGCTACGTCTCCAAGGACGACATGGAGATGGAGCACAGCAAGTGGGTAGAAGAACTCGAGCACGAGGGTGCAGAAGGACCCTCGGCCTGAGACAACGAAGTAGGAAAGAGCCGGGTAAGAACCGGAAGGGGGCACCAGTGCTCCCGATTCAAGAAAGGAAAAATATGCGGAGATTGCATCGTGTGTCGCTGATCGGGTTGGTGCTCGTGTTGGCGATGATTGCAGCGGCATGTAGTTCGGATACGGAAGAAACGACGACCACCACAACGGCGGCGCCGGAGACGACAACCACCACCGAGGCACCGTTCGATCTCGTCGGTGCCATTGATGAGTACCTGACGAATATCCCCGACGGCTTCCTGGCTATCGGTGACGTTCAGGTCTTCAAGGATGGCGTTGAGGCCAGCGGCGCGCTCGTGATCGACGTGCGCGAAGCCGGTGAGTATGAAGAAGGGCACATGCCCGGTGCGATCAACATTCCGCTCCGAACGCTTGCAGCCAACGTCGACAAGATCCCGACCGACACGCAGGTCTACGTTCACTGCAAGTCCGGTTTCCGTGCTGCGCAGGGGCTGGCGGCGCTCGGCATGCTCGGTTACGACAACGTACTGTCGTACAAGCCGGGCTGGGACGGTTGGATCGAGGCAGGCGAAGAGGTCAGCACCGAGGCCGTTGAAGCAACCGTCGTTGGCGCACCCGACATCGAGCCAGAACTCCTCGCAGCCGTCAACGACTATATGTCCACGATCCCAGAGGGATGGAATTCGGCAGGCGATGCTGCGGCGGTGCAGGCAGCCATCACGGCCGGCGCATTCCTCCTCGACGTGCGGACGGGCGACGAGTACGCGACGGAGCATCTTGACGGTGCGACGAACGTTGACCTTCGGGGCCTGGCCAAGGGCATCGACGAGGTTCCGACCGACATGAACGTGGTCTCGTACTGCGGGTCCGGCCACCGTGCCGGCATGTCCGTTGCGGCGCTCCACGTACTCGACCGTGCCAACAGCAAGGCCTACGGCGGAAGCTATGCCTCCCTCGTGGAAGCCGCGATCCCGGTCGCAACACCGTAGGGCTGCGCCCGTACTGAGTACTGAGTACCCGAAACACAGGAGGGGAG
>JBLWQS010000137.1:0-4973 GCA_048452705.1 Acidimicrobiia bacterium | reverse complement strand
GAGCTATTCCCTGGAGCGTTCTTGATGGCCGACCAACCCAATCCGATCGCAGTAGCGATCTCGATTCTTCGGGCCCGTCGGACCCGCCGACCCGATCCTTCGGGAACGGGCACGGTTGACTCGGCCGACCTTGGGATCGTCCTCCAAGTGCTGCGTTCCGGCGGAATTGTCGCGCTCCCCGCCGAGCGAGGGTCCCTCGATGGATTCCGAGATCGGATGCAGACTGTCGATCCTGACTCGCTCTCTCGTGATGGAGCGCTTGCGTTCTGGCTCAACCTCTACAACGCAGGAGCACTCGCTATCGCCTCCGATGCCTTCGAAGACGGTGCCTCGACGGTCCTACGGACTCCGGGCGTCTTCGATGCGACGTGGGCGACGATCGCCGGCGAGTCGCTCTCGCTGAACGACATCGAGCATGGGAAGATCCGCCGGTTCGGAGATCCCCGAATCCACGGCGCTCTGGTCTGTGGATCTGCGTCCTGTCCGACGCTCAGATACGAACCGTTCGGTGAGAATCTCGACGCTCAACTCGACGATCAGATGCGCTCGTTCCTCGCCGGCGGCGGAGCGTCGGTCGATCACACGACCGGGGCGCTGAGGCTCTCTCGCATCTTCCTCTGGTACGGGGGCGATTTCACCCGTCCACATCGGATGCCCACGCTGTTGCCCTCTCGAAAGAAGGACCTCTCGAAGGTCGTTGCACGATGGCTTCCAGACACCGATGCTGATTGGGTGCTCGGTACGTCGCCGAAGGTCGAGTACGCGGCCTACGACTGGGGACTCGCCTGCTCCATCGCCTGACGGTGCGTCCCGAACACGAACGCCCCGATGGCCATCACCGCCGCGGCTACGTCGAACGGCAGCACGTACTTCGCCAACGCTGCTGAGTCGACGATCCACTCGCCCGCCGGGCCGAAACCGACAACGTCGAGGTACCGCCAGATCGACCAGACGCAGACGATCGCGAGCACTGTGCCGGCCGTCACCGCAGCGGGGAGGCGCCATGCCCGGAAGACCCCGATCACGAGGGCCGCACCGGCCCATGCGATGTCGAGCGCCGAGAGCAGTTGGAGGAACTGCAGAGAGGGCGGGTACCGCAGCGCGGCCGAAGATGCGAGTGTGACGAGACCGACCATGCCGGTAACGAGGAACACCACCGAGATCCCCGAAGCGGCCAATCGCCAGAACGGCGACCACGACTGCCCCTTGAACCAGTCGTTAACGGCCAACGGTGCGAGACGGATCACCGCTATCAAACCGAGGAGAACAAGCACTGCGAGATGGACGATGACGATGGTGAACGGAGGGGGTGACCATCGGATGAGAAGGAGCGGCACCGATCCAACGAGACCGACCGCCAGGAACGGGATGGTCGCGAGGACAGCTCGCTCCATGGGTGTGTCCGAACGGACCGTTTGATCGATCAAAACAGCGTCGCCCGATGCCCGGCCCGTGCAGTGGCTATCCGCTTCTCTGCGAGGGCGGCGTACTCCGAATCGGTCTCGTAGCCGACGAAATGCCGATCGGTCTGCACGGCGGCGATCGCCGTTGATCCGGATCCAAGGAATGGGTCGAGCACGAGGTCTCCCGTGAACGTATATAGCTCGACGAGGCGTTTCGGCAATTCCACCGGGAACGGTGCAGGGTGGCCGACTCTGCGCGCCGACTCGGGAAGGATGTCCCAGACGGACATCGTTGCGGAAAGGAAGTCCTCCTTCGAGATCGTGTCGTCGCCTTGCCGCTCACGCCGGAACGACTCCTTCGACGCGACCAGGACGTACTCGTGGACGTCGCGAAGTGTCGGGTTCTTCGCCGACTGCCACGACCCCCACGCGGTCGATCCACCTGCAGCTTTGGCCTTCTTCCAGATGATCTCACCGCGCAACAGGAAACCGATCTCGGTGAGAAGCACGCCGACGAGGTGATTGAGCGGAAGATATGGCTTGCGGCCGAGGTTCGCCACGTTCACAGCGACTCGTCCTCCGGGTTCGATGACCCGATAGGTCTCGGTGAAGACCCGTCGGAGCAATCCCAGGTACTCCTCGAGATCGAGATCCTCGTCGTAGTCCTTCCCGACGTTGTACGGCGGCGAGGTCACCATGAGCGCCACACAGTTGTCGGGGAGTTGGTTCATCGACTCGGAGGATTGCACGAAGATCTGGTCGAGCACGTTGGCCGGCGCATCGCGCACCTCGCCGACGTCTCCCGGTTGCGGGGAACGCGTCATACGGCGTGCGTAGTAGGCGGAAGAGTCGTGACTCTCCCGTTTTCCCGCGCCGAAGCTCTTTGTGCTGGTCGCCATCCGTTGTGCCTCCGAACGCAACGGTAGTTGTCGAACGCCTCGACGATGCGGACCTGGTTACTCCGCTACTCGAACGTAGCTGCCGAGGACCCAGAGGTCGGCACAGGTAGCGGGTGGAGGATCGATCACTTTGGCGAGTCCAGCCGGTCCGGGTTCGTGGACGAGGTCGACGAAGAACCGGTACGACCAGGCCTCGGTCGACGGGCGAGACTCGATCCGCGTCAGGTTGGCACCCCGCAAACCGAGTTCGGCAAGCACCAACGCCAAAGCGCCCGGCGTGTGGGACGTCGTGAACAGCATCGTCGTCTTGTCATCGTCCGGATCGACCTGGGGTTCGCCGGGTGCGAGCACCACGAAGCGAGTGGTGTTGTGGTCGCGGTCCATGACGTTGCGCTCCAGGATCTCAAGCCCGTGGATCTCCGCGGCCCCCGGGGGGGCCAGCGCCGCGATCGTGGGATCCCCGAGTTCAGCGACCTCCCGGACCGCTCCTGCTGTGTCATAGCGAGCGAAGGACTCGACACCGAGGGCAAGCAGATGGTGCTCTGCCTGGGACAGCGCCTCCGGGTGGGATCGCACCTCTCGTACGTCATCGATCGACGCTCCGGGGATTCCGAGGATGGCGTGGCGGACTTCGACGAGGTGTTCGGCGACGATCGCAAACGGTTGGAGGCCCACGCCCCCGGGGAGACGATCAAGCACGGGGAGTACCGATCCGGTGGTCGAGTTCTCGACGGGTACGACGAGCCGATCGACCTCGCTGTTTTCCAGGGCAGCGAAGGCCGTCGCGAACCCTTTGAGGCCGACCGGTTCACCATCCGGGAACAACTCGCCGACGGCCCGGTAGCTGTAGGAGCCCGGCTCTCCCTGATATCCGATACGCATGATGGAGACGATAGGCCGTGGCGATTACCAGCGGGTGTGGACGAACGGCTTAATCGACTGTTCGTATACCTCGGCAACGTTCCCCATGGAGTCGTCGTCGATGGGCGGAAGATCCGATACTCCTGCATTGGCGATCGCCTGCTCGGGGTTCTTCGCACCGGGGATCGCTGTCGACACCGCGTCGCTCATGAGGATCCACCGCAGCGCGAACTGTGCCATGGTCGAACCTTCCGGTTGTGTACCGGTCAACTCGCTCACGGCACCGAGCCCAACCTCGAACGGAACACCGGCGAACGTCTCCCCGACGTCGAATGCCTCACCGTGGCGGTTGTAGGCACGGTGGTCGTCGGCCGCGAACACGGTGTCGGCGGTCATCCTCCCGGAGAGCAAGCCGCTCGCAAGAGGGACTCGTACGATGATCCCGACGTTCGCGGTCTTGGCGAGATCGAAGAACCGCTCTGCGGGCCGCTGACGGAACATGTTGTAGATGATCTGGACCGTCTCGACGCCGGGGAACTCGATGGCCTTCATCGCCTCCTCGACCCGTTCGACGCTGACGCCGTAGTGCCGGATCTTCCCCTTCTCCTTGATCCCGTCGAGCGCCTCGAAGAGCTCCGGCTGGTAGTAGACGTCGGTGGGCGGGCAATGGAGTTGGACCAGGTCGAGCGTATCGGTTCTGAGGTTCGTCAGACTGCGATCGATGAAGCGTTCGATGTTCGCCCCGGTGTATCCATCCGCAGTGTGCGGATCGAGACGCCGTCCCGCCTTCGTCGCCACGACCAAATCAACGTCAGTCCGTTCGCGAACGAGGCGTGCGACGAACCGTTCGCTCCGCCCGTCCCCGTAGACGTCGGCCGTGTCGATGAAGTTCACGCCGGCGTCGACAGCAGCATGAAGGGCGCCCATCGCGGTGGTGTCGTCAACGCTCCCCCAGTCGGCGCCGATCGCCCACGCCCCGAATCCGATCTCCGACACCTCGTATCCGGTGCTGCCAAGGGTGCGGTACTTCATCAGTTGATCCTCTCTCGACCTGCTACAGACTTCTGGACTCGACAGCCTGAGGCTACCGCAGCTCAGGACGCCCGTAGCACCCGAAGAATCGACTCCGAGACCAGCCCCGCGACTTCGGCGGGATCGCCGCCGGCGGCAGCGAGGTCCGAGGCGGACAAGAGCAGGCCCTGGACCAACACGGCATGACGATCGGGATCGAGGCCGGCGTCGAACGACCCGTCGGCCATGCCGCTCGTGATGATCGACGCGACCAGGGTCCTGAAGTCGTTTTGATGCCGGTCCAGATGAGCGCGTGCCTCAGGGGAAAGAGCACTGCGAACGTCCTCAACTCCGTGGCCGTGGTTCCCCGCGGCGACGGTGTAGCGAGCCAGCAACTCCATCTTCGCTTCGGCCGTGCCGGTCGCTTCGAGCAGATCCACGAGGTGAGCGAGACCCGTTTGCGCGTACTGTTCGATCCCGGTGACGACGATCTGTTCGACGTCGGAGAAGTGGTTATAGAGCGTCTGCCGGGCGACACCTGCCCGATCGGCGACCTCTGTCATCGTGACGGCTCCGAGACCGCGCTCCGCCACAAGTGCAAACGTGGCGTCGACGATCCGGTCGGTGGCTGTCTCAGCCATCATCCCCTCCGATACACCGCAACCGAAGTCGGTATGAACACGGCCAGCAAAGCGATGATCCACACGACCGACCACAGGACGGCATCACCGGCGGGGACACCGTTGCTCAGGCTTCGCGCCGCGTCGGCGACCACCGAGATCGGCTGCCATTTGGCGAA
>JBLWQS010000136.1:0-5014 GCA_048452705.1 Acidimicrobiia bacterium | reverse complement strand
CAGAGATGACCGTTCGTCTCCCCGCCGCAACGGCAGACCGTTTTGCCGAATTCACCCGCTAACGACTTCTTGCTCACAGCTCACGACTCACAGCTCAAAGAATTTTCGCCGCGTACTCCGCAAGAGGACTCCGAACCGTTCGATCCAACGTCACGTGACCGAACAGCGGGTTCCCTTTGAACTTCTCGATTGTGGCCGCGAGTCCGCCGAAGCGCGACATGTAGGGATTGTCGACCTGGGTGAGATCGCCACAGAAGACGACCTTGGAGTCGGCTCCCATCCGGGTCAGGATCACCTTCAGCGTCGGTAGTTCGAGGTTCTGTGCCTCGTCGACGATCACGAGTTCACCGGTGATGGATCGGCCGCGGAGGTAGGTCACGGCGGCCATCTCGAGCACGTCTCGCTCGAAGAGTTCCTCAACGGTGTCGCGCACCGAGCCTTCAGATCGGCCGAAGAGGGCGTAGAGGTTGTCGTGCACGGCCGCCATCCAGGGCTCGAGCTTCTCGCTGAGGTCACCGGGCAGATACCCGACCTCCTGGCGTCCGACCGCTACAAGAGGCCGGTACACCGAGACCCGCCGGTATCGGCCAAGTTCGAGCACCTGCTCGAGCGCCGCTGCGAGTGCAAGGAATGTCTTCCCCGTCCCCGCCATACCCATGACCGAGACGGCTGCGACGTCCGGATCCATGAGGAGATCCAGAGCGAACGCCTGACGCGTGTTCTTCGACTCGACGCCGAAGATGTGGCGGCTTCCCGGCACACGCGTGATCACCGTCTGCCTGCCATCATCGACAACGCGACCGAGTCCCGACTGCGATCCGGGCCCATGGAGAACGACGAATTGATTGACGACAAGACCCGGGTCCTCGGGGACGATCTTCCCGCTCCCGAAGAGTTCATCGATGATCTCGCCTGCGACGTCGATCTCTGCGACGCCGCTGTACGACTCGTCAACCTGCACCGTATCGCCCCGGTAATCCTCAACCGGGACGCCGAGTTGGGCACCTTTGATGCGCAACGCCGCGTCCTTCGTGACCAGCACAGTCGGCGCACCGTCGTCGACGAGATCGAGGCAGGTTGCGAGGATGCGATGGTCGACGGTTGACGGGTCGAAGATCTCGGGGAGACGATCCGACGTGATCCCGTTCAGTTCGATCCTGAGTGAGCCCCCGCCGGGAAGATCGGTCGGCGCCTCCAGCCCGCCGGACTCGGATGCGCCGAGATTCTCCAACAGCCGGATCGCCGACCGTGCGTTCGCTCCGACCTCATCCATCCGGGACTTCTGCCGATCGAGTTCCTCCACAACAACGAGAGGAAGCACCACGTGGTGTTCATCGAATCGGAGCAGGGCGTTGGGGTCGGCCAGGAGGACGCAGGTGTCGATCACGTAGTTCGTGGGCGTCAAGGTGCCTCGCTCTCGCGACATTTGTGTCTCGAGAAGGGTTGCCGAGGACCCGTCCGAATACAAGGGCCCGCCAGAATGTCCGGGCCGAATGCCGTAGCCTGTCACCCGGAAGAGAGGAGATGACATGAAGATCACCGTCGTTGGAGCAGGATCGTGGGGGACAACGGTCGCCTCGATGCTCGCCCCCAAGGTCGACACGGTCCTCTGGGCACGCCGACCCGAACTTGCCGAACACCTCAACGAAGGTACGAACCCGGACTATCTCCCCGGCTTCGACCTCCCGAGTGAACTGTCTGCCACGACCGACATCGAAGTCGCCGTCGCCGGTGCGGATGCGATCGTCATGAGCGTCCCATCGCACGGGTTCCGTGCCGTGCTCGAGCAGGCCTCTTCGGCGGTCGACCCGGAGACGCCGATCCTCTCGCTTTCGAAAGGGATCGAGCAGTCATCGTTGATGAGGATGACCGAAGTCGCATCCGACGTGCTCCGCAACCACAACCATTCGCGCATCGGTGTCCTCACGGGTCCCAATCTCGCCCGCGAGATCATGGCCGGTCAACCGGCGGCCACCGTCATCGCCATGACGGGCCATGACGCTGCAACTGACCTCCAGGCGGTGTTCATGGGTCCCCGGTTCCGTGTCTATACGAACCCGGACGTCGTCGGAGCGGAGAGTGCCGGTGCACTGAAGAACGTGATGGCGATCGCTGCCGGAATGGCGGAGGGCCTCGGCTTCGGCCTCAACACCGTCTCGATGCTGATGACCCGGGCGCTCGTCGAGATGTCGCGACTTGGTGTCGCGATGGGCGGGCGTCCTTCCACGTTCGCCGGTCTCGCAGGCATGGGAGACCTCATCGCGACGTGCATGTCGAGCGAGAGCCGGAACCACCGGGTTGGCCTCGGTCTCGGACAGGGCAAGACGATCGACGAGATCGTCTCAGACATGAACATGGTGGCTGAGGGCGTCAAGTCGACGAAGGGAATCCTCGCCCTCGCCGACCAACACAGCATCGAGATGCCAATCGCAGAACAGGTCGGTCGCGTCCTCTACGACAACGCATCCGTTCCCGAGGCGATAGCAACACTCATGGGGAGATCTGCGAAGCCGGAGTGACTACCCGTAGTCCGTAGTCCGTAGTCCGTAGTCCGTAGTCCGTAGTCCGTCAGGACCTTTGCTCAGGGCTCAAAGCTCATGACTCACCGCTCACCGCTTCGTCGGTCGTGTGAACCTTTTCCGCTCTCTCTCAACAGCATCCCTCACGACACACGCTTCACTGTGGTCATTCACCAACCCCATCGCCTGCATGAACGCGTAGGCCGTTGTTGGTCCGACGAACGAGAACCCTCTCCTCTTCAAGTCCTTCGCCAGAGCTGTCGACTCGGGTGTTGTGGCATCCCAGGTCGGTTGGCGGGGCTCCGGCTCAAAGGACCAGACGAGAGCACCGAGTGAGCCGAATTCGTCGATGACCTGGAGCGACCGCTGTGCGTTGTTGATCGTCGACCGGATCTTGCCCTGGTGTCGAACGATTCCGGCGTCGTCGAGCATTCGGGCGACGTCGTCCTCCCCGAACAACGCAACCTGTTGGATGTCGAACCCGGCGAACGCCTCCCTGAACGCAGGTCGTTTGCGGAGGATGGTGATCCATGAAAGCCCCGACTGGAATCCCTCAAGACTCAGTTTCTCGAACAGGCGCTCGTCGTTATCAACGGGACGACCCCATTCGTCGTCGTGATAGGCCACATAGTCGGGTGTCCCATTACCCCAACCGCAACGGCTCGCTCCATCGTCCCCGACACCGATCTGATTCATGGATACCGACGCTACTCGACGTCGGGTTCCGAATCCCACCCGAGCGCTCGGCGCTGGGCGGCCCGACTGTGACGAAGCACGACCTCGACAAGTTCCTGGGCGTAGTCGGGATCCATACCGCCCTCCACAGCCTCTTCACGCATCTCAGCGATCAGTTCTGCTTCCCGGTCGGGAGATCGCATCGCGAGATCTCGTTGTGCCTTGAGACGTCCGATATCAACCGAGTTCCTTAGGCGCTTGCTCAGCAGTCGAATGACCTGACGGTCGATACGGTCGATCTCATCACGCATCGAGGGGATGCCGAGAGCATCCATGAGTTTCGTGAAGCACTCCGGATCGAGATGGGACCCGTTCCCGGCGAGAGCATTCGCGGGATCGGGATGGAACGGAACCACCAATCCGTCCGCCCCGGCGCTGCGTGCCGCGAGTGCCAGTGGTTGAACGAGTTCCGGATGACCGGCGGCCGACGACGGGTCCACGATCACAGGAAGGTGTGACATGCGCTGCACGGTCGGGATCGCCGTGATGTCGATCGTGTCGGAAGTTCTGGGATCGAAACCCCTGCTCCCCCGCTCACAGAGAACCAGCTCATCGTTGCCGGCGTCAAGTACATACTCGGCGGCCAGAAGCCATTCATCGATTGTGGCTGCTGAGGCTCGGTGAAGAATGACCGGCCGGTTCACCTCGCCTACGGCACGGAGAAGCACGAAGTTCTGCATGTTGTCCGGACCGACCTCGATCACGTCGACGTGCGCCGCGGCGAGCTCGACATGATCGGGTTCGAGCACCTCGGTGCTCACCGGCAGTCTCGTCTCCCTTCCTGCATGCTCGAGCATCCAGAGCGAGTCCGGGCCAAGGCCCCGGTACTGATACGGTGACGAACCGGCCAGGAAGGTGCCGGCCCGCAGAATCGACCCACCCTTTTCCGCGACTATGCGGCCGGCGGCGAGGATCTGGTCTTCACTCTCGACGGCGACCGGTCCGGCTACGACGGGGTATGAGCCGTCGCCGAACTTGACGGCCCGTACCGAGACGATCGTCGTCTCGATGCCAGGTCGTCGATGGCTCTTGAGCGTTGGTTGTTCTGACATGGTTCCTCCATCGGGAGGGCTCCGGATACCACAAGACCCGGAGCCTTGGCTCCGGGTCGTCGTGGGGGTGTGTTGGTGTGTGGTGCCGCTACCGCCGTATCACGTCGACCCGGGCGCAAGGCCCGGTAAAGAGATACGTAAATCGATAGCTTGCGGTCACGAACGAGAGGGTAATGGTTCACCGAACGCTCGTAAAGCGCGACGGCCGACCATCTCGCCGCTACGAGTTGAGCGCCATGACCGCGGCTCGAGCCAAAATCGGCGCCGCCGGCTCGAATCGGGCGAATCGATCGTCCGCCGTCTGTCCCGACGCGTAACGGGAGTAGATCTGTTCGATGATCACAGCGACGCGGAAGAGAGCGAGGCCTTCGTAGTACGGGAGGCGGTCGACGTCTCTGCCTGTGGCCTCTGCGTATCGGTCGGCTACCTCGCGCTTACTCATCACCGGGGCCAGCGGAACTCCGTACCCGGCAAGCACGCCGTAGGCGGGCGCGTCCGGATCGACCCAATAGGCCACCAGCGTGCCCAGATCGACCAGCGGATCGCCACGGGTCGCCATGTCCCAGTCGAACACGGCGACGAGAGATCCTGATCCGTCCACCATCGTGTTGTCGAGTTTGTAGTCGTTGTGGAGAAGGACCGTTGCCTGGGGATCTGGGACCATCGTCGAAAGGAGATTCGCCGCACGGTCCATATCGGTTACCTCCC
>JBLWQS010000135.1:0-5069 GCA_048452705.1 Acidimicrobiia bacterium | reverse complement strand
GGTCGCTCCGACCGGATGGCCCCGCCCTTTCAGCCCTCCACCAACGTTGATGGGAATCTTCCCTCCGAGCGCCGTCTCGCCCTTCTCGAGAGCGATGTGTCCTTCGCCCTTCGGGAAGAAGCCGACCTCTTCGCTCTCGACGATCTCGAGGATCGTGAAGGCGTCGTGGAGTTCGGCAACGTCAACGTCTTCGGGCGTCAGACCGGCCATGGCGAACGCATCTGCCGCAGCCTTGCGAACGGCGAGCAGATCGGTCGGTTCCTCGCGCTCGTGAACGGAGTGCGTGTCGGTTGCCTGACCGACGCCGGACAGCTTGATCATCGGCCCACCCAGCTCCTTGGCCTTCTCTTCAGAGACCAGGATGATGGCTGCGCCACCATCGGACACCGGACAGGCGTCGAAGAACCGGAGCGGCTCGGCCACGTACGGGTTGTTGGTCATCGCTTCGGGAGAGTCGAGGATGCCCTCGAGACTGATCTCCTGCTGCAGATGCGCCCACTCGTTCTTGAGTGCCGCGTTCTGATTCTTGACCCCGACCATCGCAAGATGACGCTCGGTGACGCCGTACTTGTCCATGTACAAGCGGGTGAACATCGCTGCGTGCGCCGGGAGCGTCACGCCGTAGATGTACTCAGCGATCGGATGCGTGAGCGTCGCAACGAAGTCTGTTGCTTCGAGGCCGTTGACCTCGCGCATCCGCTCGACGCCGACCACGAGCACAACGTCGTCCATGCCGGAGGCGACCGCCTGGAAGCCGGCCTTGATGGCAGAGCCACCCGAAGCCGGCCCGTTCTCGATCGCTGCAGCGCCGGCCGGAGTGAGACTCAGGCTGTCCACGACCGCGCTGGCAAGCGCCGTCTGATGGTTGATCCGAGGAGCACCCATATTGGCCACATAGACCTGATCGACTTCGGTGATGCCCGCGTCCTTGAGCGCCATCATCGACGCGTACGACGCGATCTCTGAAAGGGCGAACTCCAAGCGGGTGAAGGTGGTTATGCCGATACCGGCGACATAGACGTCACGCATCCTGCATCCCCTCCTCCATCGCCCACCGCTCAACCATGAGTGCGGTAGCGGTCGGGTCGTACTTCGAGCGGGTCGCGGCGAGCGGATCGAGCGCCGGCGTCGGTGGATCCGACGGCGGAAGGATCGCTTCCATCGCCTTGTCAAGGATCTCCGGAGGGACCGGTCGTCGACCAACGACAAGGGTGGACCTCGCGGCATCGAACAGTTCACGGGTCAGCGCCCATGAGGGGACGCCGCCGAGCTCGTGTGGAACCTCGAAGCGCTTCTCGAGCTTGTATTCGATCATCCACCGGCGGAACCCGATTGGCGACTCAGCAACGATCAGGACCTCATCGTGCCCGAGCGCATCAAAGTGGTACTCCATCTTCGCCGCGAAGGCGTGGGCACCGATGCGAAGACCGCGCCGCAGGGCCAACGTATGCAACGAAAGACCAAGGTTCGGCGTCACCTGACGGCCGTTGACGATGGCGGCAAGCTCTCCGTCGACCTGCACCGCGAGGACGTACTGGTCCTGGAAGCGGTACTGGTAGTGGGAGAGCAACTCCGCGTACACGCGGGACGCCACGACGTCGTAGTAGTCGCGCTCTACGTGCAGTAGCGGTTCGACGTGTTTCAGTAGATCCGGGATCTCATCCCGATCGACGGCGCGGACCACGGCTGCTTCGCCGCTGGCCAGCAGCATGTACTTCGGTTCGTACGGCGCCATCTCTGCTGGGATGGGCCGAAGAATTTTCTCTAGGTCAACGGACATTCTCTGTTCGCTCCTTCTCTCTCTGTTCAGTTCTCGGACTTCTCGATGATCGCCATGGCGACCTTCTCCTGGGTGATCGGCATCGATTTGATACGGACACCGAGTGCGTCGTACACGGCGTTGGCGATCACCGGGGCGGCACCGATCATGGTGTGTTCTCCTACACCGCGGGCACCGAACGGACCGTCGGGCTGGGGCACCTCGACGATGATCGGGATGATCTCATCGGGGATGTCGAAGGCCGTCGGGATCTTGTAGTCGGTGAACGTCGGGTTCATCATCTTCCCGCCCTCGTCGAAGCGCATGTCTTCGTACAGGACGGTGGCCAGCCCCTGGACCAGACCCCCGGTGATCTGGCCGTTCACCAGATCCGGGTTGATCGCGCGGCCCGCGTCGACTGCGAGCGCAGCCTTGCGAACCCAGATACGACCGGTCTCCTTGTCGATCTCGAGCACGACACCGGTGGCGCCCACCGTGTAGTGGACGTTGGGATGACCACCCTGACCGGTCTCGGGATCGCTGTTGGCGTTCGTGAACTCGGGCATGAACTTGCCGCTGGCGACGATCGGTCCGCCGCGCCACGTGCCGTCTTCGGTCTGGATGCCGTCGATGACGAAGTCGCGCAGCGGCTTCGAGAAGCTCGCATCGGTTCGGCACTTCACCGCCTCGTCCTCGAGGTAGAGCGAGTCGTCCTCGTAGCCGTAGACCTGGTGGATGACGTCGAATATCTTGCCGCGAGCCTCGATGGCGGCCTTTTCAACGGCAAGGCCCGAACTCCACGTGACATGCGACGCAACCGTCTGCCACTCGTACGGGTTCCGGTCTGTGTCCGGGGTCTCGACCCGGATCTTGTTGACCGGGACCGACAACACCTCGCCTGCGATCTGAGCCATGACGGTCAGATAGCCCTGGCCGAGTTCCATGCCGGATACCGTGATGTTGATGCTGCCGTCCTCGTTGAACTTGAGGAACGACGCTGACGACGAGTTGGGCGGCATCGCCGGGGCCTTCCAGAACAGAGCGATGCCTTTGCCGATCACCGTGTTCGGGTTGTCGGACTCCTCTTTGACGCCCCAGTTGATCGCGGCAGCGGTCTTGTCGATCGCCTCGAGCATCCCCGACGGGTTCATCGAGGCGCCGTATGCGAGTTCGTCGCCTTCGACGATCGCGTTCTTGCGCCGGAACTCGACGGGATCCATCCCGATGGCTTCGGCGATGCGGTCCATGTGCGATTCGAGGCCGAAGTGGAACTCCGAGTATCCGAAGCCGCGGTAAGGACCGCCCGGGGGAAGGTTCGTGTAGATGCACAGCGAGTCGTTCGTGATGTTCGGCACCCGATACGGTCCGGTCGCTGAAAGGCCCGCGGCGTTGACAACGTTGGCCCCGTACTCAACGTACGCGCCCGCGTCCCAATAGAGCTTGTGCTCAACGGCGGTGATCTCTCCATCGTTCTTGACGCCGACCTTCAGTTCGGCGACAACACCCTGACGCTGATACGTGTTGTAGAACTCTTGCTCTCTGGTCCAGCGCAGCTTGACCGGGCGGCCCTTCACCAGCGTGGCCATGGCCGCACCGAGGATCTCCATGGAGACACCCGCCTTGCCACCGAACCCGCCACCGACGTACGGCGTGATGACACGAACGTCCTTGTGGGTGAATCCCAACGGTGCGAGGGCTTCGGCGAAGAGATGACGCTGCGTGTGCGGGGATTGCGAGGCGGTCCACACGGTGAGTCTGTTGGCGTAGTCGAGCTTGCTGACGGTGATGTGTGGTTCGATGGCACAGTGCGCGTAGCGCGGCACGTGGTAGGTGTCTTCGAGCACGTAGTCGGCTTCGGCGAACGCCTTCTCCGTGTCACCCTTTCGGATCTTCCGCCAGTGAGCGATGTTGGTGTCGGTCTGGGGGAAGAACCAGGGGACGTGGGTGTAGTTGTCGAGATCGGGATGGATCAACTCGGCGCCATCGGCGACCGCACTCCTCGGATCGAGGAGCGGCGTCAGGATCTCGTATTCGACCTCGATGAGCTTGGCTGCTTGCACTGCCTCTCGATGGCTTCGAGCGATGACACCCGCCACCTGCTCACCCACGAAGCGGACGTAGTCCTGGGCGAAGATGTAGCGGTCTTCCATGTACATGCCGAACTTGTACGGGAAGTCCTCGCCCGTGGCGACCCGCACGACACCCTTCGCCGCTTCGGCTTTGGACGTGTCGATGGAGACAATCCTGGCGTAGGCGTGCGGGCTCTCGACGATGGCGGCGTACAGCAGTCCGGGTCCGAAGTCCATGTCGTCAACGAACTCGGCGGCGCCGCTGATCTTGTCGAGGCCGTCGATCCTGACCACCGACGTACCGACGGTCGTGAGCTCGCCGCTCTCGGGTTTGGTCTCGAATGGATAGTCGGCCGTCATTCGGATCCTCCCTCTCCTGCGGCGAGCACGGCGTCGATGATCGGTTCGTATCCGGTGCAGCGGCAGAGGTTGCCGGCAAGTGCTTCTTGAACGTCGTGCCGAGTCGGGCTCGGATTGTTCTCGAGCAGTTCGGTTGCCGAGAGGACGATGCCGGGCGCACAGAACCCACACTGGAACGAGTTGTTCTCGAGGAACAAGGTCTGCAGTTCGCTGATCCCGTCGTAGCTGATGCCTTCGACCGTCGTGATCTCGTGGCCATCCGCTTCAACGGCAAGCACGAGGCAGCTCCGTACCGTGCGGCCATCCATGATGACGGTGCACGAACCGCAGTCGCCGCGCTCGCATCCGATCTTGGGGCTCTTCGTGCCGATTCGTTCCCTGAGGACGTCGAGGAGGACGTCTGCCGGAGCGACGTCGAGTTCCCAGTCTTCACCGTTGACTTTGATATTGAGATTCATCGTCGTCCTCTCAGATGAGCCGCGTGCCGTACGCGGGTCCCGTGCCTGCGAGCCTCTCGGTCGCGGCGACCAAGCCCCGTTTCAGCATCACTTCGGTCATGCGAACGCGGTACTCCGCTGATGCTCGCATATCGGTAATCGGGCTGATCTCGTCTCGAACCATGGCGACGACTTCGGCAATCAGGGCGTCATCGAGTGGCCTACCCCGGAGGGCATCCTCGATACGGGCCGACCGGATCGTCGTGGGGGCGACCGCCCCGAACGCGACGCGATACTCATGATCCGGGTACGCGATGATTCCGACGGCTGCCTGAGCGAGATCTTCCCCGCCGTAGCGCATCAACTTCACGTAGACACCGCCGTGCGGACGCAAGGCGATCGTCAAGTGGGTGACGACCTCGTCGTCGGTGCGTGCCGTCTGAC
>JBLWQS010000134.1:0-5083 GCA_048452705.1 Acidimicrobiia bacterium | reverse complement strand
CAGGGCGGCCACCAGCAGTACGTGCGCGTGGAGGACGTCTTCGGCGGCAGCACAGGCGGAGGCGGTTTCCAGGACCTCTTCGGCGGACTCGGCGATCTCTTCGGCCAGACTCAGGGAGGGCGGCGTCAGCAGCCCCGGCCGATGGCCGGCCGCGATCTCCAGACCGACATCTCGCTTACGTTCCACGAAGCCATCGCCGGCCCGACGAAGCCCATCGGTGTTGATGGTCGATCCATCAAGGTCAAGGTGCCGCAGGGCATCGCCGACGGGACGAAAGTGCGACTGAAGGGAAAGGGTGAACCGGGAGCAAACGGTGGTCCGGCCGGTGATCTCTTCGTCCGGGTACACGTCGCTGAGCATCCCGTGTTCGGACGCGCCGGAAAGCGGGACCTCACGATCAGCGTGCCGGTCACCTTCGCGGAGGCCGCGCTCGGAGCGGTCATACAGATCCCGACCCTCGACGGAGACACGAAGATCCGCGTCCCCGCCGGAACACAGGGCGGCACGACGATGAAGGTGTCCGGGAAAGGCGTCGAGACATCGAGCGGCAGCGGCGACCTGCTCGTCACGGTCACGGTCGACGTACCAATCGACCTCTCGGACAAGCAACGCGAACTGCTCGAGGCGCTACGCGACGATGCTCCCGAGAATCCACGCGAACACCTGGGGGTGTGACATGGGCAAACAAGAAGACGCCGTCTACATCATCTCAGTTGCCGCGGAACTCTCCGGCATGCACCCGCAGACGCTGCGGATCTACGAGCGCCGCGGGCTCATCGCTCCGTACCGCACGCCGGGTGGGACCCGGCGCTACTCGCAGGCAGACATCGAACGACTCCTCCTGATCCAGGAATTGACGAGCGCAGGCGTGAACCTCGAAGGGGTGCGTCGGGTCATGAGCCTCGAGAACGAGAACGCTCGCCTCCGCAGCCAGGTCGGCCGACTGCGACGCCTCCTGGAAGACTCCGATGCGCGCTTCACCGGCGACCCGGAACGGCGCACCGTCATCAAGATGGGCGTCATCACACGCAGGAATCTGCCGGATGTTCGCCGACGGGATCCCTTCGACTCGTAGCCGACTAGCGGAACAGCGGTTCGCCTGAGTAGCGTCACTTCACCAAATGAAGGGTGTTATGACGGTTGATATCTCGGCTGTGCGCGACCAGTTCCCAGCGCTTCGACGAGTCGTTGGTGGACGGACCGCCGCCTACCTCGACGGGCCGGGTGGCACCCAGGCACCGGAGTCGGTCATCGAAGCCATGGCCGCATTCATGCGGGCCGGTGGAAGCAACCACGGTGGACCATTTGCTTCGTCACGCGAGACCGACGCGGCAACCGAGTCGGCACGAAGCGCCATCGCAGATCTCTTCGGTGCTTCATCAGATGAGATCGCGTTCGGCCAGAACATGACGTCGCTCACCCTGTCGGTGAGTCGTGCCCTCGGCGCTACGTGGACACCCGGCGACAACGTCATCGTCACACGGCTTGATCACGACGCGGATGTCTGGCCCTGGGTCATCGCCGCCAGGGACGCCGGAGCGGAGGTGAGGTGGCTCGACTTCGACCCGAACGACGGTTGTCGACTGATGACCGAGAGCCTTGTTGATCTCATCGACGACCGGACCCGGCTCGTCGCGATGACGCATGCTTCGAACGCGGTCGGCACGATCACCGATCCCAAGCCGGTGATCGACGCGGCACATGCTGTGGGAGCGCTCACCTATATCGACGCCGTTCACTACTCCCCCCACGGCCTGGTCGACGTCGCAGCGCTCGGGACGGACTTCCTCGCCGCCTCGGCGTACAAGTTCTTCGGACCACATACGGGCTGTCTCTATGGGCGCCGAGAAGTTCTCGAGACGATCGAGGCCTACAAGATCCGTCCGGCACCCGATACGCCACCCGACAAGTGGGAGACCGGGACACAGAGTTTCGAGAGTCTCGCCGGTGTTGCAGCCGCGGTCGACTATCTCGCTTCGCTGGGGTCAGGGGAGACACGGCGCGACCAACTCCGTTCCGCGATGGAGCGGATCGGATCGTACGAGCAGACCCTATCGGAGCGGTTCCTCCTTGGGATCTCAGAGATCCCCGGCGTCACCCTCTATGGGCGAAACACCTCCAGCGGTCGCACGCCGACGTTCGCCGTGTCCGTAGACGGAACGCACCCCGACAACGTCGCGGAGATACTCGGCGACCAGGGGATCTTCGTCTGGTCTGGTGACTACTACGCGGTCGAGGTGATGCGTCGACTCGGCGTGGCAGATCAGGGCGGTCTCGTCCGGATCGGCTTCGCCCACTACAACACCATCGAAGAGGTCGACCGCGTCCTCACCGCTCTCGAACAGTTGGGATCCGGAAGTCCGTCGTGAGCCGCTTCACAGACGACTTCGTGTTCGGTGTTGCCGCTTCCGCCTATCAGATCGAGGGCGCATGGAATGAGGACGGCAAGGGCGAGTCCATCTGGGATCGCTTCGTCCACGACCCGGGCCGCATTCTCAACAACGACACCGGCGACGTGGCCTGCGATCACTATCACCGATACGCCGAAGACGTGGCGTTGATGACCGGCGCCGGGATCCCGGCATACAGTCTGACGACCGCATGGACGCGCATCATCCCCGACGGCATCGGACCCGTCGAACCCCGGGGCGTGGCGTTCTACGACCGCCTCGTCGACGAGCTCCTCGAGCACGGGATCGAGCCGTACGTGACCCTCTACCACTGGGATCTTCCGCAGGGTCTCCAGGACCAGGGCGGCTGGGCGAACCGGGATACGGTTGACGCCTTCGTCCGGTACGCGGGTGTATTGAGCGATGCGCTCGGCGATCGGGTGAAGCATTGGAAGACGCACAACGAACCATGGGTGGCGTCGTTCGTCGGGCACAGCGACGGTGCATTCGCCCCCGGCCACACGGACTTCACGGAGGCACTCACTGCGGCCCATCACATCCTGCTCTCCCACGGCCGGGCCGTCCCCGTCATCCGGGCGAACGTCCCAGACGGAGAGGTCGGCATCGTCGTTGACTGCCGCCCATCCGCTCCGGCGAGTGACTCCACCGGGGACGTTGCCGCACAGCGACACTTCGACGGCTTCCGAAATCGTTGGTTCTTTGACCCGATCTTCGGGAAGGGCTACCCCTTGGACATGGTCGAGGCGTACCGGGAACGCGGCAGGTTCGATACCGAGCAGCCTCCGTTTGTGCTTCCAGGAGACCTCGACGAGATCGCTGTGCCCATCGACTTCATCGGCATCAACTACTACACGGCCGTCGAGGTGACTGCCGGTGCCGACGAGACCGAGGACACGGGCATCGCTCCCGGATCGAACCCTCCCGACGGCTACACCGAGATGGGATGGCCGATCGTTCCATCGGCACTCACCGCGTTCCTGAAGCGCATCCACGATGACTACGACGCAACGGACATCCGGGTCACCGAGAACGGCGCCTCCTACTCGGACGATCCGGGACCGGATGGACGGATTCACGACGAGCGCAGGATCGAGTACCTCCGAGTCCACCTGGAAGCGGTCTCGGATGCGGTCGACCTCGGTGTTCCGGTAACGGGGTACTTCGTGTGGTCGCTGCTCGACAACTTTGAGTGGGCGCTGGGCTACTCGCAGCGCTTTGGCCTCGTTTGGGTCGATCACGAGACCGGGGAGCGCATCCCGAAGGACAGCCTCGCCTGGTACGGCAACGTGATCAACTCCCGGTCGCTCGGTTGAGCAACGGCAGTGATCGTTTGTGCCCGGGACCACCAAGAGCGTGGTCGCTGGCGCAGTTGAAGCCCGTAGCATCGGGAATCAATCGAACTGGCTGAGGTTGTCGCACACATGGATTTCCAAGAACTGCTTGATCAGCGCGCCGGCAAGGACGACTTCTTCCGAACGAGTCCACAGTCACCCATCCCCGGAACGGACAGGGCCGACTTCGATGGTCTCGTCTACTACACCCCGGCGGCCGATCTGATCTTCACCGTTCCCGTCGACGTCGTAGACCCGGAACCGGTCCAGGTCGGAACGACAAGCGGAGAAGAACGCACCTACCACAAGGTCGCCACGGCAACCGTCGCTGTCGAAGGAACCGATGTGACCCTCAGCCTGTACTCAACCGGCCACCCAGGCCTGTTCCTCCCCTTCCGCGATGCCACGTCGGGGAAGGAGACATACGGCGCGGGGCGCTATCTCGACGTCGAACCGAACGGAAATGGCACCGTCACCCTCGACTTCAACTATGCCTATGCCCCCTTCTGTGCATATAGCGATGCATATTCGTGTGCTCTCCCCCCGTACGACAACTGGCTCGAAGTCCCGATCCGCGCGGGTGAACGCATCGCAGGGGACTGACCCGATACGCTGCGCCCATGCGCACGCTGATCACCGTCAGAGAGCCGGGTCACGATCCGATTCCGCTGGTCGTCGATGGCGATCGGTTCTCACATCCGGACGATGGCCCAATCGATCGCGAGATCGACACCGGCCACCTCTATGCGTTGCCGGGTCTTGCCGATTGCCACGCCCACCTGGGCCTCAATCACGTGGGTTCGATGACGACGATCACCGAGGATGAGATCCGGGCCAACAGCGTCACCAACGCCTGGATGCAAGTCGAGGGTGGCGTCCTTCTCATCGCCGACAAGGGTTCATCCAGTGACGTCTCGCTCGAGATCCTCAATGCACCGCCCACTGAGCGTCCGATCGCAACGATGGCCGGGCGGATCATCGCTCCGCACGACGGTTACTACCCCGGCTACGGGCACGAGGTCGATGAGGAAGGGCTCGTCGAAGCAGTGCGCCGGGCTGCCGGAGGACGAGCCGAGTGGGTGAAGATCATCGGTGACTGGCCGAGAAAGGGCCGGGGGACGGTCGCCAACTACGGTGAGAAGGCCTTGACGACAGCGGTCGAAGTGGCACACGCCGCGGGTCGGCGCGTCGCTGTTCACACGATGGCACCCGAGGGGATCGGCCCTGCGGTTGTCGCAGGCGTCGACTCCATCGAGCACGGCCTCTTTCTCGCAGGCGATGACCTACCCGGACTCGCCGAACGCGGTGGTGCGTGGGTACCGACGATCCTCGGCGCCGAAG
>JBLWQS010000133.1:0-5122 GCA_048452705.1 Acidimicrobiia bacterium | reverse complement strand
AGGCGTGTCCAACAACGACTGTTGGTTCCCTCTCTCTACCGATCCGCCTCCCTGACGCCGCTCACTGAAATTCCCCAGGGTTGCTCATCGAAATTCCTCACCCTGGGTCGGGTCCGATGCTAGTTGTTTCCTCCTTTGGGTCGTCGTTTGCGGTTGGCGGCTTGGTGGGCTCGGAGTCGGTAGGAGTCGCCGTCGATGTTGAACACGACGCTTCGATGGAGGAGCCGGTCGAGCATGGCGGCGGCGATGGTGGTGTCGGAGAAGATGTCTCCCCACGACGCGACGCCGCGGTTGGTGGTCAGGATGACGGAGCCTTTCAGATATCTCCGTGCGATGACTTGGAACAGCGCGGAGGCGTCCTCGGTGGGCATGGGGAGATACCCGAGTTCGTCGACGATGAGGACGCCGGGTCCGGAGAAGAACCGCATCGTGGCGGCCCACCTCCCCTCGAGGGCTGCTTTGCGGCACCTCGCTGCGAGGTCGGCTGCGGTCGTGTAATACACCCGGTGTCCAGCGTCGACTGCTGCGTGACCGAGGGCGATGGCGAGCATGGTCTTCCCGACGCCGGGCGGCCCGATGAACAGGACGTTGGTGGCGTCGTCGAGAAAACCACAGGTTCCGAGTTCGCGGATCATTGCCTCGTCAATGGTGGGTTGGGCTGTGAAGTCGAAGTCTGCGATGGTCCATGGGGCGGGGAAGTTCGCGAACCGCATCCTGGCGTTGAGACGCCGCTGTTCGGTGGCATCGACTTCGACGGCGAGGAGCTGTTCGACGAACTCGGTGTGACCCGTCTTTGTCGTGCGGGCCCGTTCCAATGCTTCGGGGAGCGCTTCGGCTGCCGCCGCCAGTTTCAGATACGCCAGATGGCTCCGGAGCTGCTGATACACCGAATCGGTTCGGCTCATGACGCACCGTCCCTTTCGTCGATGTGGCGTTGATAGACCGACAGGTCGATGACCGGAGACGCACCGTCGCCGCCGGTGATCTCGGCTGCGATCGCCAGCGCTGGACCCGACGGTGGACGGTTCACTTTGGTTGGGCACGGCCGGTCGGTCGAAAACGATGCCAACACGACGTTCTCCAACGCTGCGGTGTGCTCGGGGAGCCGCACGATCCTGCCGACGCCTCGAGGAGCGACCTGGTGGGTCGCAACGATGCTGCCTGCAGGCGAGACGACCAACAGTTCGTTGGAACCCAGACGGCGCCTCACTTTCACCTCGACGCCGACCAGGGCCGGCGGCACCGAATACCGGTTGCCGTCAACGGACACGAGGGCGTTTGCAGCGACGATGCGAGCAACCTCGGTCGTTGCGGGATACGCCAACTCTGGGAGTCCGAGCAGCGGTTCTGTGTCCCCGAGTTCTCCGACCGTTGTGTCGCCTCGACGTCGGGCGTCACCGATCGTGGCACAGAACCGATCCAGGCTGGCTTGCGCCTCAGCCAGCGACGACGCATCGACGGTCCGCCACCAACGCTGGGTCAGGAAATGGATCTGTTTCTCCACAACACCTTTCCTGTTTCCCCGCCGAGGCGGGCACGGCACCACCGTCACCCCGTAATGCTTCGCGACGGGTGCGAACGACGCCTGGATCTTCCCCGTCTGTGGGCTGATCACCGTCGCCATCCGATCGGTCCGCCACACCTTGGCGGTGCCACCGAAACGACGCAGGACCTGATCGATACCCTCAACAAGGTGCGGCTGATCCTCCGAATACGCGAGCCACGCCCTCGACTTCGACGAATGCGACAACGACCCGACCAGCATCGACACCTCCATGATCGGATCCCACGGACACGTCCCCAACTCGTCCCAGTCCCACTGGAGCTCTTCACCCGACGGATGCTCAATGACGACCGTGGCACGACCCTTCACCCCCGAACAGGCTTCGCAATGCGGACGCAGATTCCGCTGACGGAGTTTGCGGGTGAACGTCGGATACGAACGGTCATACCCAAGAGCTTGGACCTCGCCGAACAAGGTCGTTCCCCACACGCCGTGATCATCAGCCAGACGCTGCGCCACATACGCCTCGATCCGGTCGAACGGATCCGGCTCAACGGCTGCCCGGACTCCCGGTTGGCGCTCGCCGGCCAGATAGGCTCGGATCGTCTTGCGGTCTCTTCCCGTATGGCGGGCGATCTCTGAGATCGTCCAACCCTGCTTCCTCAACGCATGAACTTCCACGTCTTCCTCCTGTGTCAACATCAGGCAGGGGTTCCTCTCCTCGCCGGCCGGTCATAGCTGACAGCCAGCTTGGAGAGGGCCCCACCCAACAGTGGGTATTCCCTCTCAGGAGGTGGGGAATTTCAGTGAGCAGGTCTGGGGAGTTTCAATGAGCGTGGTCACCCTCGGCCACATCGGTCTGAGACATGCCGAGCGCCTTTCTCAATTCGAAGAGGCCGATCTCATCGAGGGTCTCTTCTCGGAGGGAGGCGAGGCGTTCGCTCGCTCCGGGTCGTGCGATCACCTGGTCATGCAGGTGTCGGTAGTCCCTGGTATTCGGCACGGGGAGTCCCTCACTTTCGTCCGGTTCGAACTCATCGGTGTAGTCGGCTTCCCACAGGAATATAAGGTTAACATTGTATTCGAGCAACCCAATCGTGAGACATTGTCGCCCTTCGGTCGAGCCCTCAACACGAAACTGCAGTTCGTGGATGCTGCTTCTCAGCGGAGCAGTCGGTGACAGCAGCGGACGGGTGAAGGATCGTTTGGGTCGCGGAATCGAAATGGGATTGTGTCTTGCCATCACTGGCGGATCCTCGGCAACCATCTTGAATTGCCTGATCTGTTGACGGATACTGTCCCTTGCCGAAGGCCTGACCTCGGATCCGGATCGGAAGTACGTCGCGGATTGACTGCGGCTAGCGAATCTCGGGCCCCTGCGCTCTAGACCACAAAGAGAAGGGTTGCATATGTCAGAAATCACGAGCATACTTCTGACATGCCAATGTCCGTGTCCGCTCGATCAACGGCAAGTGAGATCCGTCGCAAGATTCGTCGCGCTCCCAACCGATTCTTCCGGACTGGGGAGTTCGACGGGTCCCGCCCGGCGATCGAAAAGGCGCTCGGACGCCTTGTCGAGGACGGAGAGTTGCTGCGTGTCCGAAACGGCCTCTATTGGCGGGGAGCTAGGACACCATTTGGGATGGCTCCGCCCAACCCGCGGACGGTTGTCCATGAGTACGCCGACGGTTACCCGATCGGCCCTGCCGGCATCTCAGCCGCGAACCTCCTGGGTCTGTCCTCTCAGGTGCCGAGAATCCCTGAGTATGCAGTCCCAAGGTCGGTGCCTCCGATCGATCGAATCCGGCTCGTGAGAAGAGATGCTCGCCGGTCGAACGGGCGACGCGCAGCGCGGCTCACAGAATCGGAAGTCGCCCTGCTCGAGGTTCTCGACTCTTGGGAGGAGGTCGTCGAGCTCGTTGCCACCGAAGCGCTGGAACGGTTGCGCGTGATTCTTCTTGCTGGCACCGTGAGGCCGGATCGATTGGTGAGGGCTTCTGGCAATGAACCAGCGCGTGTCCGGGAACGCCTCCGATTCCTATTGGAGTTGGCGGGAGAGGACCGCCTCTCGGAGAGTGTGCGACCAGCCTCGACGCGAGGTGTGGCGGAGCGAGCTCTGCGGCCGTTTGGTGCAGCCGCAGCATGACGCGTTTCCGCGACGAGTTCGATCTCGACGACAGCGTCGAAGCAGCGGCCCAAGCCTTCGGCAACGTCGATGCCGAGACGCTCGTCAAGGATTACTGGGTCACGGAGAGCCTGCGGGCTCTCGTCCGCGCCCACGGAGGCGCCTTCGTCTTCAAAGGGGGAACGAGCCTGACGAAGGCAATCGGCTGCATCGACCGATTCAGCGAAGATCTCGACATCCTCATTACAGATAAGCCCGATGACGTCTCGTTCGACGCCCTGATGAAGAGCATGGCCGCCGCCG
Source organism: Acidimicrobiia bacterium (assembly GCA_048452705.1). Lineage (GTDB taxonomy): Bacteria > Actinomycetota > Acidimicrobiia > Spongiisociales > UBA5794 > JAHEEL01. The sequence continues at coordinate 1,190 of JBLWQS010000133.1, read as the reverse complement.
TGGAAGATGCAACGGGACTGGAGGCGGTCTTGGTGAGGAGCACGCGCAACGTCAAGCGAGAGGTCCGATATCGATATCCGACGCGCCATGAAGGGCTGTTCATGCCGGAGATCGTTGTCGAGATGGGCCGACGCGGGGGAGATCTGCCGATCCACCTCGATCGAGAGGTTTCACCGATGATCGCAGAGACTCCTGGATCAACCCTCGACGTTGATCGATACGGAGACCTCCGATCCTTCGATGTGCGTGTCCTGCATCCGGCGCGGACGTTGTGGGAGAAAGTGATCCTCGTGCATGGTGACGTCGCATCGGGTGTGTGGAAAGAACATGCCGATCCAACGCGGTTCGCACGTCACTATGGAGACATTGGCGCTCTCCTCCTCCTCGGCGAAGTGCAGCGAACTCTTCGCGACTCGGCGGTGAGATGTGCGATCGATGCCGACGTGCGCAGCATTTCTGGGCGTTGGTATGTCGAGCCCGAGCCATGCCCGAAGGGTGGCTATGCGTACTCGCCAGCGTTCAACCCCAACGGGGAGTTCGGGAGGTTCCTCAAATCCTCATTCGATGAAGCGGTCGAGCGACTCTGGAGTCCCGGTCGCCGTCCAACACTCGAAGGGATGCTGGCAACGGTCGCAGCTTCGAGGTTGCTTCTCGATCCGACCGAGTGCTCGTAAGGGCCACTCTGTCGCGGATCTTTGCTTGCTGATTCAGCGGTGACGGGCCGGCGCATGGGTGATGTCGAGCCTCGGAGTCCTAGTTATCGGAGTATCCGCCAAACGGGCGGAAACCCTTGTCCAGTTGGGCTGTCAGGCCGATTTCTGCACCATCTACGTCAATAGACATCGAGAGTAGCTCGGGGGAACTGGTCCTTAGACAGTCCGGCCTCGGAAACTCGGTCTTATCGATATCGGTGTCGCGGTTCCCAAGGAGATCCTCTCTTCTGCGGCTTGGAAAGAACCGGTTGAGCAGCCGGGCATCAACATCGACTCCCGGCCCGACTGGTGGAGAGGTCGGGCCCGAACGGCGCTGCGCCATGCCCGAGGGGCACTCGGCGACTAAGCGCGAGGCGACACCCGAGCGTCGTTTCTCTCCGTTGCAGCCGGGCGCCGGCGGTGAGGCGATCGCCAGAGGCTTTCTGTCACTCTCGGCTGATACGGTCTTCTTCAGGAGGAAGCAATGTCAAACGAACT
>JBLWQS010000132.1:0-5143 GCA_048452705.1 Acidimicrobiia bacterium | reverse complement strand
CTCGAAAGCGGTCCCCAGTTCGGAGAGCGGCACGCCGGCGGCGAGGTGTGCTCCGACCGGGGAGAAGAGATCACGACCATGGAAGGTCATGGTCACGTTCTCCAACCAGTACTCAGGTTTATCGAGATCTACGAATTCCGTTGACCAACCTTCGCGTTTCGCGCGATCGAGGCACGCCGTCAGAACCCCGTTATCGGGAGCCACGAAGAAGTGCTCGCCGATGCGCGCAGCGATCGGCCGACGATCCGTCCCGACGCCCGGATCGACAACGATGACATGCACGGTCCCGGCGGGGAAGAAGAAGGCGCTGTTGTTGACGACGAAGTTCGCTTCACGAATGTCCTGCGGAGTGATGTGATGCGAGAGGTCTGTGATCACTGCATCGGGTGCGATCCCATAGATGGCTCCGTGGAGAACAGCGTCGCTCCCCTGCCTCGTGCCGAAGTCGGTGGTCAGAGTGATAGTGGTCATTGCCCCATGCTACCGGTCCCCCACCAGGCCTCGATATCCCGCGTAAGGCGATCGCGGGTTGCATCGTCGGCCCAGGACGCCTCGATCACAGCGAGGGACAGTCGCTTCAGGGCAGGTTCTTCCAGTCCGAAGTAGGTGACCAGGTTCTCAAACTCCCCCGCAAGGGTCGCATCGAACATCGCCGGGTCATCCGTGTTGATCGTGACCATGACGCCCGCGTCGATCAGGCGTCCCACGGGATGCTGATCCCAGTGTGCGATCACACCCGTCCGAAGGTTCGACGTTGGGCATACCTCCAGCGGGATCTGGTGTTCGATAAGGTAGTCCATGAGCAGGGGATCCTCGATCGAGCGCACACCGTGACCGATCCGTTCGGCTCCGAGGTCTCTGATGGCTCCCCACACACTTTCGGGACCGGCCTCCTCCCCCGCATGAGCCGTCAGGCGGAATCCCGCCTCCCTCGCATCGTCGTACACGGCAGCGAACTGCTCCGGTGGATGTGCGAGTTCGAATCCCCCGATACCGACTCCGATCACGCCCGTCTCCGATGCGACCTCTTTGATGGCGTCGAGTGTCTTGGCGGTTCCCAACGGGCCACGATCCCGAACCAGATCAACGATCAGGGTGACTTCGACACCGGTCACGCGATCCAGGCCCGTCCGGATCGCCTTCGCGATCCCCTGCGGATCGAGGCCGTGGTGACGGAAGTCGCTCGGAGAGAAGAACGCCTCGACGTAGACGATGTTCTGCTCCACAAGATGACGCGCTACGGCTTCTGCTGCGAACTCGAAGTCGTCGTAGCAACGCAGGAACCCGTTCATCCACCCCCATGTCTCCATGAAGTGAGCGAAATCCCGGTAGCTGAACCAATCGGCGAGCTCTCGCTCGCTCTTGATGATCGGATCTCCACCGTGGTGCTGGATCAGTTCCCACAGCACCGGCACCGGGATCGCACCTTCCAAGTGGAAGTGCAATTCGGCCTTCGGCATCGTGGTCCAATCACGCATCCGGCCATTCAACCAGAATTCGACCCGCTGCCGGTGCAAACGCAGACTGTCCCGCACCCTGATGTGACCCTTGTCCCTGGTCGCAGCGTGTTCTTTTCCGTACGGTGGTGCTACTGGAAAGGACGATAGATGCAGCGTTCATACGCCTTCGGCCCGACGGACATTCCGCTCCTCAACGAGACCATCGGAGAGAATCTGGAGCACACCACGGCCCGGTTCCCGGATCATGACGCGTTGATCGTGCGGCATCAGGGCATCCGCTGCACCTACCGGGAGTTCGATGATGCGACGGATCGACTCGCAAAGGCGTTCCTGCGGCTCGGTGTCGAACTCGGCGACCGTGTGGGAATATGGAGTCCGAACTGTGCCGAGTGGGTCGCGGTCCAGTACGCGACAGCGAAGATCGGTGCGATCCTCGTCAACGTGAACCCTGCCTACCGCACGTCCGAACTCGAGTACGTCCTGAATCAATCCGGGTGTCGGTTCCTCATCTCGGCTTCGTCCTATCTGACGTCGGACTATCGAGCGATGATCGACGCGGTATCTGATTCGACGCCCGGACTCGAGCGTGCGATCTTCCTCGACTCACCTGAATGGAATGAGCTTTTCGACGCCGGCGACGACGTGCCAAACGAAGAGCTGTGGCAACGCGAGTCCCTGCTCGATGCGGATCAGGCGATCAACATCCAGTACACGTCCGGCACCACCGGTTTCCCGAAGGGAGCGACGCTCACCCACCGAAACATCCTGAACAATGGATACTTCTGCGGCGAGACGCTCGGATACACCGAACTCGACCGTGTCTGCATCCCCGTTCCGTTCTACCACTGCTTCGGCATGGTCATCGGAAACCTCGCCTGCACGACGCACGGCGCCACGATGGTGGTTCCCTCACCTGGATTCGATGGAGGCGCCGTTCTCGAGGCCGTAGAAGCCGAGCGATGCACCAGCCTCTACGGCGTTCCAACGATGTTCATCGCTGCCCTTGAGCATGAGGATCTCGACAAACGCGACGTGTCAACGCTTCGAACCGGCGTCATGGCCGGTGCTCCCTGTCCGATCGAGGTGATGAAGCAGGTGATCACCGATCTGAACATGGCCGAGGTCACGATCGCATACGGCATGACGGAACTGTCACCGGTCTCGACTCAGACGCTGCGCGACGACACGATCGAACGGCGAGTCGCCACCGTCGGCGTCGCCCATCCACACGTGGAGATCCAGATCGTCGATCCCGATACCGGGGAGGTCGTACCGGTGGGCACATCGGGGGAATTCTGCGCACGCGGCTACTCCGTGATGCAGGGGTACTGGAACGATCCAGAGCGTACGGCCGAGTCGATCGACGCTGATGGCTGGCTCCATTCGGGAGATCTCGCCGTGATGGATGAGTCCGGCTACGTGAAGATCGTCGGACGCATCAAGGACATGATCATCCGAGGGGGCGAGAACGTTTATCCCCGAGAGATCGAGGAGTATCTGTTCACCCATCCCGATGTCATCGATGCGCAGGTGATCGGTGTCCCCGACGAGCGCTTCGGGGAACAGATCATGGCGTGGGTTCAGAAGCGAGAGGCGTCAGATCTGTCCGAAACCGAAGTCATCGATTTCTGCAAAGGAACCATCGCCCACTTCAAGGTGCCGAAGTACGTGCGGTTCACCGACGAGTTCCCGATGACGGTGACGGGCAAGATCCAGAAGTTCAAGCTCCGTGAACAGGCCATCGTGGAACTCGGACTCGAACCGGCACCAGGTGTCGAGACGTCCTGAGATCAGTCTCCGATGGCGGTTGGCTCAACCGCGACGTCCTGGAGATCTCGAATCGCTGCCGTCAGGTGGCCGAGTGCTTCGACGTAGTCGGTTTTCGTGGGTCGCCCCGTGCCGACATCGATCGCGACATCCTCTGCGGCCGCTTCGAGTCGATACAGCGCATCTCTCAGATGTTCCCAGGTACGTCGCGTGATCAACACTTCGTCGGGTCCGAGTTCGCGTCGCTTGGCTTCACGCCGGGCCTCATAGGCTCGCTGGCGGTGCGACGTGCGGCAGTACCGCTGAGGTCGGCCCGGACCCCGAGCGACCTTGAACCCTCCCCCACACCACGCACAGTGTCGCATCTGTTCTGTCACAGTGATGCAATCATATCCGAACTGCGAGCGCCGACCGGGGATCACACCTCGCGACGCCCCATCAACGCGATGCTCGCCGCCACACAACCGTACGACAGGACGATCGTCACGACCAGGGATCGCCAGTACTCGAAGGCTCCGCCGGAGATCAAGACATCGAAACTCCCAACGAGATTCGACGGGAGCCATGGCTCCACCTGCGGGATCAGGCCGATGATCCCGACCACGATCAACACCGAAACGGCGATCAGGGCCGCACCGGGGACACTCTTCACGAAGGACGCCGCCAGTCCGGTCAGAGCGACCACAAACGCGAGATAGACGGCGAGGAGAAGCGTTGCCACGACCGTGCCTCCGAGACGGGGAGTGTCGATCAACACGGCGGTGCCGAGGTATGCGATCGCCGTCCCGACGAAGAACGAGACAACCGCGGCGGCCATGTTCACCGCGTAGCGTGGCGTCAGGATCTGCCGAACCGATGCCCGGGTACGGAGGTAGACGGACATCTCAGTGTTCGCGTCGAATGCCAGCGCTGCGGCGGACACGAACGCGATAGCCAGCATCCCGATCTGGAGAGCATTGCCGAGATACCCCGCCATCGCGAGCTCAGGAGTCGGTGTCGGGACAGCGATCTCAACTCCGCCGCCCACTGCATCGACGATCTCGGGCAGGAAGCGAGCCGTCAATGGGCCCAACGCTCCGAACGACGCGAACACCCCAAGAAGGATCCAGATCCGATACGTCCGGTAGAGGCGGAGGATCTCGAGACGCCAGAGGTTCATTGCGTCACCTCGAGGAACACGTCTTCCAGGCTGCGGTCCACCGGGGCGATCGAGACGATCGCTGCATCGATGCGCGCCAGGCTGCGAACCAGTTCCCGCTCGATCACCGCTGAGCTCGCAGCCGACACGGTCACGGTATCGCCCTCGCCGGAGACGTCTGTGACCCAGTCGCACGCTTTCAGGGCCTCGACGACTCGGGCACCGCTCCCCCGGACCCGGATCAGATAGGAGGGGACATGGGAAGTGCCACGAACCAACTGGTCGAGGGTTCCCTCGTACACAATCTGACCTTTGTTGAGAATCCCGATCGCGTCGCACACCTGCTGAACGTCATCGAGGATGTGGCTCGAGAACACGATGGTCGAGTCACCGCGAAGGTCGGTCACCATGTCGAGCACTTCTCTACGACCGGCCGGGTCGAGGGCTGCAGCCGGTTCGTCAAGGAGGAGCAGGTCGGGGTTGCCAACGACCGCTGCGGCCAGTCCCAGGCGTTGGAGCATCCCCCGTGAGAAACCGCCCACCCGCCGACCGGCGACGTCGAGGAGTCCCGTCCGATCGAGGACAGCATCGGGGTTGCCCTCAGTCGTGCTGAGATTGAGGGAGAGTTCGACAACCTCGCGAGCTGTCATCCACGGATCGAACTTGGGGGTATCAGGGAGCACCGCCACTTGCTTGGCGTTGACGGTGAACGTGCCATCGGTCGGTTTTCGGAGTCCTGCGAGGACGCCCAGAAGCGTCGTCTTCCCTGCTCCATTGG
>JBLWQS010000131.1:0-5191 GCA_048452705.1 Acidimicrobiia bacterium | reverse complement strand
ACCCGCCATCAAGACGGGTCGTTCAACCGGAAGTATGCCGGTGTCCGTGCACTACTGCACACACCGTGTTCCCAGATGCTGGCAGGACAGTGTGTAGTCCGTACTCCGTAGTCCGTACACCGTATCGATCCTCATCAGAGCTCATGGCTCATAGCTCACAGCTCATGGCTGTCTTCTACGTTCCCGCCTGTTTCGCGACTGCTTCTGCTGCTGCTTTCGCGGCTTCGGGGTCGCCGAGGTAGTTGCTCTCGATCGGTCGGAGATCGTCGTCGAGGCGGTAGACGAGCGGGATCCCGGTCGGGATGTTGAGCCCGGTGATCTCTTCGTCGGAGACGCCGTCGAGGTGCTTCACCAGCGCGCGCAGACTGTTGCCGTGGGCGGCCACGAGGACTCGGCGGCCGGCCCTGATGTCGGGGACGATGCGGTCGTACCAGTAGGGCAGCATCCGATCGACGACGTCGGCGAGGCACTCGGTAGCAGGCGCAAGCTCGGACGGCATCCACGCGTACCGCGCGTCATTGAGAGGATGTCGCGGATCGGTCCGCTCCAGCGCCGGCGGTGGCGTGTCATACGACCGTCTCCATACGTGCACTTGTTCGGGACCGTGCTCGTCCGTCGTCTGTTTCTTGTTCAGTCCCTGAAGTGCCCCGTAGTGCCGCTCGTTCAATCGCCAGTGCTTCTCAACGGGGATCCAGCCCAGGTCCATCTCGTCGAGCGCGAGCACAGCGGTGTTGATGGCTCTGCGCTGCAGGGAGGTGTGCACCACGTCGAACGACAGGTCCGACTCCGCCATGAGGCGTCCCGACTCCCTGGCTTCTTCAACTCCACGTTCGGAGAGGGCAACGTCCGTCCATCCGGTGAATACGTTCTCCAGATTCCAGAGACTCTGCCCGTGACGCAGCAGTACCAGCGTGTAGTCCATCTCAACCCCTTCAAGTGCGTGGGGTCAGTCTGGCACGACTCTGTCCCCGGACATCCGGTAGAGGGTCCACATCGGCGTCTTGAGTCCGGAGAATCGGCCAGTCCTCGTCTCGAGACGGGATTCGTCGACGAGCGGGAGGAGTCCCTCGTGGCGTCCTCCACACGATCGAATCGCTGTACCGATCTCTTCCCTCGCGATCGAATCTCCGTCGCCGTCTTCCGGCACGACGACGGTGACCGCCAGGACGACGTGAGCGGACTCGAGGTCCGCGTCGACCTCTATCTCGGCCGTTGCCTCGTTCTCCCTGAAACCGTCGAGGACCCGATCGATGTGGGGTCGAAGCCCCTCGTCGTTGTCCCACGGGATACGACGAAAGACCGTGAATTCACCCTCAGCAAGCCAGAGGTCGTCGGTCACATCCAGTAGCGGATCACCGAGGCGAACGTGTCCGGGTCGAGACTCGCACCGCCGACCAGTCCACCGTCGATGTCGCGTTTCGCCATCAGTCCGGCCACGTTGCCGGGGTTCATGGATCCTCCATAGAGGATTCGCGTGGACTCCGCCGCCTCGCCGGCAATGTCAGCGATCGTTCCTCTGATGAAAGAGGCCATCGCTCCAGCGTCGTCGTCCGACGCCGTCTTGCCCGTTCCTATCGCCCAGATCGGCTCGTAGGCGACGACGAGTCCCGCGATCTGCTCGGCCGAGAGTCCTTCGAGGCCGGCTCTGACCTGGCCGCCGACCTTCTCCTCGGTGACGCCTGCCTCTCGCTCTCCTTCGGTCTCACCAACGCAGAGGATGGGTGTCATATCGGCAGCGAGTACCGCTTTGACCTTCTTGTTGACGTCCGCGTCCGTCTCTCCAAAGATCTCGCGTCGTTCGGAGTGGCCGACGATCACATACGACACTGAGAGCTTCGAAAGCATCCCAGGTGAGATCTCTCCTGTGTAGGCGCCCTTGTCCGCCCAATGAACGTTCTGCGCCCCGAGTTGAATCGGCATGTGGTCGGCCTCGATCACGGTCTGCACCGAACGCAACGACGTGAACGGTGGGCACAACACCACATCGACTCGCTGATAGTCCGAGTGGTCGAGGCGGTAGCTCAATTTCTGGACCATCTGGATTGCCTCCAGATGGTTGGCGTTCATCTTCCAGTTGCCGGCGATCAAGTTCTTGCGCATGTCAGCTCCATCTCTCCAGTGCCGCTATACCCGGCAGGTTCTTTCCTTCAAGCATCTGCAAACCGGCGCCGCCTCCGCTCGATACGAAGGAGACTTCGTCGTCCCTTTCGAGGAGCCGTAAGGCGGCAACCGAATCTCCACCGCCGACGACCGTGTATCCACTGGACGAGGCGACCGCCGCCGCTACGCCGGCGGTCCCAGCTCGGAACGCCTCCCATTCGAAGACGCCCATCGGACCGTTCCAGAAGACACTCGCCGCCTCTTCGATGACGCTACCGAATCGGCGCACCGTCTCCGGTCCGATGTCGAGGCCCATCATCCCGTCGGGAATGGCCGTGCCGGGGACGATGCGGTGTGCCGCGTCTGCGGCGAATGCGTCGGCAACAACCAGGTCATCGGGAAGCACGATCTTCGATCCTCCCGGCCCATCGAGTACCGCCTTGACCTCATCGATCATCGACTCCTCGACGAGCGAATCTCCAATGCTGTAGCCGCCAGCCTTCAGAAGCGTGAAGCACATACCTCCGCCGACGAGCATGAGATCGACCGTAGGGAGAAGATGCTTGATGACCTCCAACTTGTCCGACACCTTCGCCCCACCGAGCACGACGACGTACGGACGCTCCGGCTCACCGAGGAGACGGGCGAACGCTTCGATCTCCCCCTCCAGCAGCCGACCGGCTGCGGAGGACAATCGCTCAGCGACTCCGACGTTCGAAGCGTGGGATCGGTGTGCCGTGCCGAAGGCATCGTTGACGAACAGATCGGCGAGGGCGGCAAATCCGTCGGCCACCTCGGGTTCGTTCTTCGACTCCCCCGCTTCGAATCTCGTGTTCTCGAGTACGACGACCGAACCGGCCGGAGCCATCTCGATCGCCTCCGCAGCGCCGGCACCGATGACGGCCGGCGCCTGGACGGTGGCGAACCCGCCCAACTCACCCAACCGCTCGGTCACCGGACTCATGCTGAGCGCCGGATCGGGGCCCTTCGGCCGTCCGAGGTGACTGGCGACGATCACCGTCGCTCCACGAGCGCGAAGCTCGTTGATGGTCGGAAGACTCGCCCTGATCCTGAAGTCGTCGGCAACCGCGCCCCCGTCGAGCGGGACGTTGAGGTCCGCTCGAACGAGAACACGGCTGCCTTCGACATCAAGCGTGTCGAGGGTCGGCAGGGTCACGTCAGCTCAGTTTGCGTACGAGGTCGACGAGTCGGGTCGAGTAACCCATCTCGTTGTCGTACCAACCGAACACCTTCACCATGCCGTCATCTGACACCATGGTCGAGAGAGCGTCGAAGATGACCGAGTGGGGGTCACCCACGATGTCGCTCGACACGAGGGGCTCTTCGCTGTACTTGAGGATCCCCTTGAGCGGGCCCTCGCCTGCAGCCTTGAATGCGGCGTTCACCTTCTCGACTGTGACGTCGTCGGCGTCGACCGAGACGACAAGGTCGGTGATCGAACCGTCGACGACCGGCACGCGCAATGCGGTGCCCTTCAGCTTGCCTTCCATCTCCGGCATGACCTTGCCGACTGCGCTCGCAGCGCCGGTCGACGAAGGAATGATGTTGACGGCGGCAGCACGGGCCCGACGGGGGTCCGAGTGGACGAGGTCGAGGATGCTCTGATCGTTCGTGTATGCATGAACGGTGGTGAACATGCCCTCTTCAACCTTGAAGGAGTCATTGAGAACCTTCACCATCGGAGCGAGACAATTTGTCGTGCACGACGCGTTCGAGATGATCTTGTGCACCGACGGATCGAACCCTTCGTCGTTGACGCCGAGGACGACCGAGTAGTCGGGATCGCCCATCGGAGCGGACACGATGACCCACTTCGCTCCCGCTTCGACATGCTTCGAAGCGGTCTCGTGGGTGCGGAACACGCCGGTCGACTCGATCACAACGTCGACGCCGAGTTCTTCCCAGGGGAGGTTGGCGGGATCGCGCTCGGCGAAGACCTTGATGCGATCTCCGTCAACGACGAGTTCGTCGCCGTCGAGGACGACCGATCCGGCGTAGTTGCCTTGGGCCGAGTCGTACCGGAGGAGGTGGGCGAGCATCTCCGGATCCGACAGGTCGTTGATGGCGACGATGTCGATACCCAGGACGTCCTGCTTCAGCCTGGACAGCGTCGACGCGATCGCGGCCGTGTCGGAGAGCTGAGCGCTCGACACCGTTTCTTTGAGATTGGCGAAGATGTCCCCGCCCTTGGATGCACGGAGGAAGTTCCGGCCGATCCGACCGAAACCATTGATAGCTACACGCATGATGACCTTTCTGAGGGATGAGTGCTTATGTCTGGACGAGTCCCCGGAGGACGGCACCGAGCCGGGTTGGGTCGTGGCACGGACGCTCGGCAGTTTCGTCGAGCAAGTCCGCGGTCACGAGGTCCGCACCGTATGTCGCGGCGGCCTCTGCGTCGATTTCCACCACTTCGAGTGGTGGTTCTACGGACACCGGGGAATCAGACGCGACGATAGCACTGGGTGGGCGTACACCGGTCAGGCGGATCAGGGCATGGAGGTGGTCGAAGGCGTTCATCCCGAGCGTCTCGCCGTCCTGGGTGACGGTGTTCGCGACGTAAACGAGTTGAGCACTTGATCGGTTGATCGCGTCCACGATCCCCGGCACGATCATGGCGGCGATGATCGACGTGTACAGGCTCCCCGGTCCGAGGATGATCTGGTCCGCCGACTCGATCGCCTCGACGGCCGATTCGCTCACCGGTGCATCCTCAGGGCGAACGCGGATAGCGGTCACGGCGCCTCTGGCGAGGGAGATATTGACCTGGCCCCGGACTTCTCGGCCTCCGATGACCGCGGCAAGTTCGAGATGCCACGGCGATGCTGGGATCACCGATCCTGTTGCACCGAGGAGTCGCTCGGATGATCGCAGCGCTCCCTCGAACGACCCCTCGATCTCGGTGAGTGCTGCGATGATGAGATTGCCGAGCGAGTGTCCACGAACGTCCGCGCCTTCGAACCGATACTCGTAGAGCCGGCGCCAGACCGAGTCGTCGGGTGTCAGGGCGATGAGCGACTTGCGGATGTCTCCGGGTGGTGGGATATCAAGATCGGGAGCAAGCCGGCCA
>JBLWQS010000130.1:0-5230 GCA_048452705.1 Acidimicrobiia bacterium | reverse complement strand
TCGCTTGGTCAACTCTCGTCGGAGATCCTGGATCGTGCGTCGATCCTGTACGTGTGGGTCACTCCGGAGGAGAGCCGCCGTCGCAACGATGAACGGGCACGGCCGGGTCGCGAGGGTGACGCGTCGATCCTTCATCACGGTGTCCCGGAAGCGGTGATGCTCGGTGAATACGGCACCGACGATCTGCCCTGGCTCATCGAGGAGGCCGGGGGAGACGCTGTTCGGATCGGAGTCGGAGACGACGAGAGAACGATCCCAACGGCGGTATTCGACAACCGATCCGATCACACGTCGTTCCTCCGGGCCGATCCGGATGCCTGGTCGCCGGGGCAGGTCGCCGCGCTGCACGCGGAGCTTCAATCCGCATTTGAGAAGCTCGCGCCGTAGAAGGCCAATGTCCCCATTCCGCGGGCTGACGGCGTCATATACAAGGACTGCAACCCTGGGTACGCGGTTTTGGGGGTGTAGGATGAGCGAACACATGTTCGACGCATCTACGCCGGAAGATCCGGCCTGGCTCGACGGCCTCAATGATCGGCAGCGTGAGGCGGTCCTCCACGGGGATGGTCCGCTCCTCGTCATCGCCGGCGCCGGTTCCGGTAAGACCCGCACACTGGCCAGCCGGGTTGCGCGACTCGTCGATGAAGGCACTCCGGCCGATCGGATTCTCCTGCTCACGTTCACGAGGCGAGCAGCTGCGGAGATGCTGCGTCGATCGGGGGCACTGATCTCCGACCGCTCCGTCGGCAAGGTCTGGGGCGGCACCTTCCACGCCGTCGCCAACCGGTTGCTCCGGAAGTACGGATCCGCCGTTGGCTTGCAGGACGGGTTCACCGTCATCGATCAGTCCGATGCTGCTTCGCTGTTCGGCATAATTCGTACCGAACTCGGATACTCGGGATCGAAGCAACGGTTCCCGAAGAAGGAGACGATCGCGGCCGTGTACTCCCGCACGGTGAACGCCAGAACGCCGCTCACCGAGACCGTGGAGGAGCGGTTCCCCTGGGTTGTCGACCACGTCGATGCGATGCGGGAGATCTTCCGTGCCTACACAACTCGGAAGAAGGATCACAACGTCGTCGACTATGACGATCTCCTCCTCTACTGGAATGCCCTCCTCGAGTCACCCGCCGGCGGCATCATCCGGTCTCTCTTCGATCACGTGCTGGTCGACGAGTATCAGGACACGAATCGCAGCCAGGCCGAGATCCTCCAATCGCTGTGCGGACTTGATGGCAACCTCACGGTTGTCGGCGACGACGCCCAAGCGATCTACTCGTTCCGGGGCGCCACCGTCGAGAACATCCTCGAGTTCCCCGACGCCTACGAGAACGCCACAGTGGTGACGCTGGAACAGAACTATCGATCCACGCCCCAGATTCTCGACGCCGCGAACGCCGTCATCGAAGCCTCGCACGAGACGTTCCGCAAGGAGCTCTGGACTGAACGGGCAGCGGGTCGCACACCGGACCTCATCACATGCTTCGACGAAGCGGCTCAGGCGGACATCGTTGCCGATCGCGTGCTCGAACACCGGGAGTCCGGTATCCCCCTGAGGGATCAGGCGGTTCTGTTCCGAACCGGGCACCATTCGGCTGGTCTCGAGATCGAGCTGTCACGTCGGAACATCCCGTTTGTCAAGTACGGCGGACTCCGGTTTCTCGAGGCGGCGCACGTTAAAGACCTGCTCGCCATGCTGCGCATTCTGGACAACCCGAAGGACGAGCTGGCATGGGACCGTGTGATCCAGATGATCCCCGGCATCGGGCCTGCCACAACCAGAAAGATGCTCGACCATCTCGATGCCGAGGCTGGCATGGCAGACTCGCACCGACTGGCAGCGTTCATCGATTCCGAGTTCATCGTCGTCTCTGAAGCGCGCAAGCCGATGGAGGAGCTCATGGCAGCGCTTGCCGACTGCCGTGGGAGCGCCGGCTCGGAGCCGGCACCGGGTGAACAGATCGAGCGACTGATTCCGTTCTGCGCGCTCGTCTTCGAACGGTCGTATGACGACTCGGCGGCACGGCTCGCCGATCTCGCACAACTTGCCGGTCTCGCGTCCGAGTACGGGACGAGGAGCCGGTTCCTGACGGAGATCACGCTCGATCCGCCGGCCAGCACGAGCGACCTCGCCGGTCCGCCGCACCTCGACGACGACTATCTCATCCTCTCGACGATTCACTCAGCGAAGGGCGGTGAGTGGCGGGCTGTGTTCGTCATCCATGCTGCAGATGGGAACATCCCGTCAGACATGGCGATCTCGGATCCCGGGGGTCTCGAGGAGGAACGGCGCCTTCTCTACGTGGCGCTCACGAGGGCGAAGGACCACCTTCACGTGACCGTCCCCCAGCGGTTCTATCACAAGCGATTCAGTTTGAGTCGGGAGCACTCGTACGCCCTGCCCAGCCGATTCCTCGACCCTGCCATGGAGCAGTTCGAAGAGATCACGGTCGGAGTTTCCCCCCACGGCGACGGAGCGGAGACGCTGACGCCGGGTGAGGATCCCGTTGCCGACGTGCTCGAAGATCTCTGGCGCTGAATACTCAGCCTTCTCCTACCCCTCGGAGACCGGAACCTCGGGAAAGTGTGTGACCTCGGGATAGCCGGCCTGGATTTCGGCCGCCACAGTCCGGGCATCTCCGGAACGGATGTATGACACCATGCCGGTCCAGAACGTCCCGGTGCCGACCGATGGGACCATCGCGTCGGATCCGTCCAGTCGAATGACTTCGGCGCTCTTCATGATTTCGGCCATGCGACGATCCAGGTCATCACCGTAGATAGTCGAGTCGAACGACGCGTGCGGCGAGACGAATCCGCCGGCCGCGGCCCACGCGGCACCGGCTTCAGGCGTGGCGAGGTACTGCAGCAGAGCGTGCACCTCGGGCCTATCGGTGAACGCTGCAGCGAACTCTCCGGCTGCGAGAATCGGGGGCTCACCGCCGTCCATCGCAGGGAGCACAAAGGCGTCGGTTTCGGTCCCGATCGTGACCCAGGATGGGAGTTGCGCCTCCTGGACCGAGCCCTGGCGATGGAGCAGACAGCGCGCCGGGATATCGAACATGGGGTCCTGGGCCTGTGTCCAAGATGTATTGAGAATGCGCTGAGTGCCGCCCAGCACACGCCCCGGGTGATGGACGATCTCGCCAAAGGTCTCGAACGCGGCGATGATCCGATCGTCTTCGAACGAAACGTCGGCCTCGACCCACAGGTCATAGACGTCGGGTCCGTGCTGCCGGAGCACGATGTCCTCGACCCAGTCGGTGAACGGCCAACCGGTTGCCGGGCCGGACTCGATGCCGACGCACCACGGCGTCTGGCCGTTGGCGACCATCTGATCGCCGAGTGCCCACAGCTCGTCGAGCGTCTCCGGGATCGCGTAGCCGTTCTCTGCGAACGCAACACTGTCATACCAGACGAGCGACTTGATGTCGGCCTTGTTCGGCACGCCGTACTGGACACCGTCGACATTGCCGAACGACACGAAGGCCTCCGGCCAGTTGGCATTGACCGTCGACGTCACAGCGTCGGGCAGCGGAAGGATGAATCCTTCGTCGGCGAAGTCAGCGACCTTGCCCGGCTGCGGGAAGATCGCGATGTCCGGCGGGTTTCCGCCGGCAGCCTGCGCATTGATCTGGTCCGAGAAGTCACGAGCGCCCGTATAGACGATCGTCATCCCGTTGGCCTCGGCGAAGACGTTGAGGGCGTCCTGCATGGCGCCTGCTTCTTCGTCGGAGGCCTCAGGGCCGAAGACCGTGACGGTCGTACCCTCGAGCGAGACGGCTTCGGTGGTTACCGTAGCTGCCGTCGTCGTGGTCTCTCCCGCGGCCGTGGTCGCGGTCTCTGCTGCCGTGGTCGTGGTTTCGTCTCCACCGGCTGCCGTTGTGGTCGTGTCGTCGGAGTCCGACGAGCAAGCCGCCGCAACAAGTGCGAAGGCTACGAGCAACAGGACAGCGAGTCGGAATCGCTTCATGCGATCTCCCTCTCTCGAGTTCATGTGTCAGTGACCGAACGGCCACCAAGAAGGAACCCTAATCGAACGGCCGGTCTCTCTGCACGCGCGATCACACCGGACCGGCCGAGCGAGGTGGATGGCTCTCTACACTCGGCTCATGTCGCACGTCTCACCCGCTGACTACCCCACGTTCGTCACGCACCTCGAGTGTGCCTTCACCGGGGAACGGTTCGAGCCGGTCAAGCCGGTCTCCGGGGCGCGTTTCTCGGGCGTACCCAATTCGATTGCCACACCGCACATTGCCGGCATCACGAAGGAGTCGAATGCCAGAGTCGGGAAGATGACCGCCTACAGCATCGGCCGACTCCTGCTCGCGGAGCTAGCGGAGTGACGACAGTCACCACCGTCGGGCTCGCCGTGCTCGATCTCGTGTTCGGGGTCGAGACCGGACCCGATCGGGGCCGCAAGGTCTTCGCGTCATCACTCACCGAAGTGGGAGGCGGACCGGCGGCGAATGCCGCCGTCACAGTTGCCGCACTCGGTGGCGACGCGCGGTTCGTCGGCCGAATCGGGACGGACTCGATCGGGGACGTGATCATCAACGATTTCACTCGCTGGGGTGTGGACAGTTCTCGCGTCCGCCGTATCCCCGGCGTCCCGTCCCCGGTGTCATCGGTCGTCATTGAAGCCGACGGCGAGCGCACGATCGTGAACTACACCGACCCCCGACTCCACGCCGACGATGACGTCGTGATGGCCCGTGACATCGAAGGCGCCGACACGGTCCTGGCTGATCTCCGCTGGCCAACCGGTGGGCTCTCAGCTCTTCGTGTCGCATCAGATCTCGGTATTCCATCGGTGCTCGACTTCGACGAAACGCCCGAAAGTGGTCTCACCGCCGCCCTCACCCTGCCCACGTACATCGTCTTCTCGGCCCCTGCGCTCGCTGCGGTATCGGGCATCGCCGATCCGACCGAAGGCCTGCTTCGCGTTGCGGACGAAACGGATGCCTGGCTCGCCGTGACCATAGGGGCGCGAGGCACGCTCTGGCTCGACGACGGAGCCGCGGTCCACACACCATCCCACCCAGTCGCTGCAGTCGACACTCTCGGAGCCGGTGACGTGTACCACGGCGCTTTCGCCCTCGGAGTCGCGGAGAAACGACCCCTTCCCGAGATCATTCTGCGAGCGTCGGCGACGGCCGCGCTCAAGTGCACCAGATTCGGCGGCCGAGAAGGCATTCCGTCGCGCGACGAAGTAGACGAGTTCATAAAG
>JBLWQS010000129.1:0-5235 GCA_048452705.1 Acidimicrobiia bacterium | reverse complement strand
TCCGGGATCGTGCTACGTCATACGTCGGACGTACTACTGCCTGTTGTCTCCCCGACCCTCGCCGACCCCGCCGATTTTCGATATGCCGGACTAACGGAACGCTTCCGGTGTTGAATCATCCCTATGACACCTTCACCGTCCTCTGAAATCATCGCCGACATCGAACTCATCGATCCCGACGGCAACCCCACAACCCTCGGGGCGTTCAGTGCCGACCCGCTCGTCGTGATCCTCGTCCGCTACTTCGGGTGCCTCCCGTGCCAGGAGTTCGTGCGAAATCTCGACGGCGAACTCGATCGGTTTCCCACAGAGACTCGTGTGATCGCCGTCGGAGGATCGGCCGACCATCAGGCAAGATGGCTCCGAGACACCAAGGGCGTCGACATGCCACTGCTCCTCGATCCCGATCAGGCGGTTCGGGCGGTCGCCGGTGTGGGCGATTTGTCTGCCCGTCAGATGTCGAGCCTCGGTGGGGCGAGCAACTACGTCAAGTCTCTGGTCCGCGGCTTCCGCCCTCAGGTGCCGACCGCCGACGCGACCAAGGCCCCCGGCATCATCGTGTTCGACTCCGAGTTCAACGCGATGTGGGTCCATCACGGAGAGATGCTGGGCGACTACCCGACCGTCGAGGCCTTGATCGATCGGGTCAAATCTCCGACGACGTAGACCTAAAACCCCGCCCTCCCCGTTCCGGCGTAGCTACCGGAGATGGGCTTCCCATAGTTACGCCAGAACGAGAATTGGCGCCGCTACGCGAAATCCATGGCTATGGTCCTGTCAGCCGCATCGGGTGGAGGTCAGCGCATCGTCGCTTCCCCGGTGATCACACGGCACAGTTTCTCACCCGGTTGGACCACCTCTTCTGCCGAGACTCGAACCCGCAAGCGACATCGATCGCGCGGACGAGCGAGACATCGGCATATCCAACAACCACCCCGTTCGGGGTAGGAGACATCATGACTACGACCTTTGCCCAACTCGGGCTCCCCGATTCGCTCGTCCATACACTTGAACAGCGCGACATCGTCGAACCGTTCCCCGTCCAGGAAGCCACCATTCCCGATGCTCTCGCCGGCAGGGACGTGTCAGGCAAGGCCCCGACCGGGTCCGGCAAGACACTCGCATTCGGCCTCCCCCTTCTCACGAAGGTCGACAAGGCGGGCAGGAACCGCCCCAGCTCTCTGATCCTGGCTCCCACCAGGGAACTCGCCGAACAGATCAAGGTCGAACTCGCGCCGCTCGCGAAAGCGGTCGGCCGGCGCGTCTACGCCATCTACGGCGGCGTGGGATACGGCGGCCAGAAGAGCGCTCTCAACAAGGGCGTTGACGTTCTCGTCGCCACACCTGGACGGCTCGAAGACCTCATGGAACAAGGAAACGTCAACCTCAGCGAGGCCACCATCGTCGTGGTCGATGAGGCGGACCGCATGGCCGACATGGGCTTCATGCCCGCCGTTCGCCGGATCCTCGACCGCACCGCAGCGGACCGCCAGACGCTCCTGTTCTCGGCAACGCTCGACGGGGACATCGCAGTGTTGAGCCGCAACTATCAGAAGGATCCCGTCCGTCACGATGCCGGAACGGTCGATTCCGAAACCATCGATGCTCGCCATCACTTCTGGCTGGTGGATCACCATGACCGTGTTCAGCACACCGCGGACCTCGTCGGTGTCTCTGGACGGTCCATCGTGTTCACCCGTACCCGTCACGGTGCCGATCGCCTGGCCAAGCAACTCTCAAAGATGGGCGTCGGTGCGGTCGCCATGCACGGCGGTCGCTCCCAAAACCAGCGGAACCGCGCCCTCCAAGCGTTCTCGAAGGGTCGTGCTCAGGCGCTGATCGCAACGGACGTCGCGGCACGAGGCATCCACATCGACGCGGTCGGTTCGGTGATCCACTTCGATCCCCCCGCCGACCACAAGGACTATCTGCATCGCTCCGGTCGTACGGCGCGTGCCGGCGCCACGGGAACCGTTGTCAGCCTCGTCACCGGTGATCAGAAGCGAGCGGTCAAGCGCATACAGAAGGATCTCGACCTGCAAGCGCCGATCGAGGAACCCCGTCTCGACGACATCGAGCACGGTGGACACCGGATGGGCGACCCCGCACCTCAGCGTCAAGAGCGACCGGCACGGCAAGAGCGTGCGGCGCGACAAGAACCACAAGAGGATCGAAACCAGTCCACCAGGCCGGGCAACCCCTCCCAGAGGAAGCCGCAGCACGGCAAGAAGGACGCAGAGAGCCTCTACATCGCCAATCTGCCGTGGGGAGTTACCGAAGATGACGTCGCCGCCATGTTCGAGCGCTACGGCGACGTCCATCAGGCCACGATCATCACCGATCGGCGCACCGGACGCTCAAAGGGCTTCGGCTTCGTCGACATGCCCGGACCGGCGGCCAAGACCGCTGCGAAGAAGCTGCACGGGACGAAGCTCAAGGGCAGGGACCTGACGGTCCGCATCGCCAAGCCCCGAAACCACCGCAGCTAACCAAAACCGCGTACCCAGGGTTGGTGTCCTTGTATATGACGCCGTCAGCCCGCGGAATGCAGAAATCACATCAACAACAACCTCGGGCCAACCGGCCCATAGAACGACAGAAGGAATGCCAATGAAGGCACTACACACCTCGCGCACAAGCGCACCATGGAATCTCAATCATCTCCAGCTCGGGTCGACATACCGGGCCACGACTCGGCACCGCACAATGGCGGGCGAGTACCTCGGCATGGAAACCCCCCACGGCGACCGGTCGATCCTCCTCCGGCACCGGACCGGGACCGAGTCGATCGCTCTCAGCGATCTCACTTCGCTCCGGCCGACTGCCGCCTGACGCGATCCGGCAGCGATCGGGACTAATCCTCGACGGCGCCGTCGGCTACGCCAGACGACTGCCGGTTAGACGTCAGCGAATTGGGAAGCGATAGCGTCCAGGTCGGTCGCCATCAGGTACTCCAACAGATCCCACGCAGGAGTCTCGGAGGCCAATTGGTGCGGATTCGTGCGGTCGCTGCTCGCCGACATCGTGACCGATGTCGCCAATCGGATCAGGATGAGATCGAGGAGCACGTCGACCTCTGCTGCCGTAAGTTCGGTGACAGACCGGTACCCGGCGATGACGTCCAACGCCACCGCAACGGGATCGTCCTGGTCGAGCATCGCGTACGCGCATGCGATCGCGAGTTCGGCGATCCGAACCGACTCGACGACGTCAGCGAAATCGATGACCCCGATGATGGCGTCATCGCGAACCAGGAGATTCTCGCTGTTCAGGTCGTTGTGGATCACCTGTCGAGGGAGCGATGAAGGGTCGATTCGGTTGTACCGATCGAGCACTCGCCCGATGAGGTCCCTGCTGCGCCCGTCGTCCACGAATACCATCTGATCGCGGACGACCCAACCGGCGCCCGTGATCTCCCACTGGAACCCGGGTGGGCGCTGCCACGCTTGGACACCTCGCAGACAGCAGACCATCGAGCCGGCGACGGCGCCGATCTCGCCGGCAAGGTGCGGAGGGCACCCGACTTCGCTGAACGGGGCGCCGTCGACCCATGTGTACATGTGTGCGATCCGTCCATCGTCCAGAATCGCCCATCCGCCACCGCCGATGGTCGCGACGACGGCGGGTGTCTCGACTTCGAGATCGACCGTTGCAGCTATGGCCACCTGGCAGAACGCGATCTCGTCGGGGTCACGATCCGAGGGTGAGATCCGAAGCAGGACCGTGCCACCGTTCCGATCAACGATCTTCGCATTCTCATCGGCATAGCCCGGCAGGGGGCTGCTCGTTCCCACCATGCCGAACCACTTGGCTGCGATCCGTTCATGTTCGGTCATCTCCATCGGAACCGTACCAGCAGCCGGTTTATCGCATCGCCTCCTGGAAGGACGCGGTCGACTCCGGGTCCGATCTTCTTCGACCGTACTGAGTGAGTCCTCACTCAATTAGACTCGCCGGGTGAGTCCCGACCACCAGCGCGCCAAACCACTGCCCCCCGACGACCGTCGGCGAACGATCGTTGAGGCCGTAATCCCGCTCATTCTTGAGAAGGGATCGGCGCTCACCTCACGGGAGATGGCCGAAGCCGCTGGTGTCGCCGAAGGCACGATCTTCAGCGTCTTCCCCGACAAACCGGCGGTGATCATCGAGGCCGTCAAGGTCACGATGGACCCCGCGCCGTTTCAAACGGCGATAGCGGAGGTCCCTGCCGATACCCCGTTGGAAGGTCAACTCGAATCGGTCGCCGTCATCCTCCTCGAGCGAAGCGAACGGATCGGAACTCTCGTCGGTGTCCTTCGCTCGATCCAACCAAGCGGCGTCGAAAAGCCCGCGGGAGCACACCGGTTCGTCATGGAATCGAACGCCGCGATACTCGCCGCCCTCACGGGACTCTTCGACCGACACCGGGAATGCCTCCGCGTCGAACCGGGGAGAGCCGCCGTGGCGTTCCTGGGATTCGTCTTCGCCAACGCGCATCCGCTGATGGCGGCCGACGCGAAGCCGGGCGCCACCGAGATCGTCGACATGCTGCTCCATGGCATTGCTGAGCCCGACGGGGAAGCAACCACCTGATGCTGATCGAGATCCTCCGCCGCTACCTCAAGCCCTACAAGCGGGAGATAGCGATCATCGTCGCACTCCAACTCGTCGGCACACTCGCCGCTCTGACGCTTCCGAGCCTCAACGCCGACATCATCGACAATGGCGTCCTCAAGGGCGACACCGGCTACATCCTTCGCATGGGGGGATGGATGCTCGCGGTATCGCTGGTTCAGGTTGCCGTCACGATCACAGCCGTCTACTTCGGCGCACGCACGGCCATGGCTTTCGGACGAGATGTCCGCTCGGCCTTCTTCCGCCGTGTGATCGAGTTCTCCGGCCGGGAGATGGCACGCTTCGGTGCGCCGTCGCTGCTCACCCGCAGCACCAACGACGTCCAGCAGATCCAGATGGTGGTCCTCACGACCTTCACGATGCTCGTGACCGCTCCGATCATGATGGTCGGCGGCGTGTTCATGGCCCTGCGTGAGGACGTCGGACTCTCCTGGCTAATCCTGGCGCTTGTCCCGATACTCGCAGCGATCATCTGGTTCATCGTGTCGCACATGGTGCCCGGGTTCCGTGTCATGCAACGGCGACTCGATACCGTCAATCAGGTCCTCCGGGAGCAGATCACGGGCATCAGGGTGATCCGTGCCTTCGTCCGTGAACCGTTCGAAAGCGACAGATTCGGCG
>JBLWQS010000128.1:0-5253 GCA_048452705.1 Acidimicrobiia bacterium | reverse complement strand
CTGGTCGATGTGGATGAGCGTCGCAAGATACGGAGCGATGCGCGGATCGGTGAGAAAGTCCCCTGCGACAGCGAAGAGAAGCGCGGCCGCGTACCCGGGCGGTGCATGGTCACGCCAGCGTTCGGGATCGTCTCCGGTCACGCCAACGAAGGTGGCAACACGCTCCCGACCCACGTGGTGGGACACGGGTCCAATGACGAGTCCTTCCATCTCCGCAGGGGTCATGGCGGGCAAGCGTAGTCCCGGTCGGCTGCTCACTCACTGAATCGGATTCTGTACGTGGCGGAATCCCAGAATCTTCGGTTGGGGCCAGAGTCATCAACTAGCCTCGATAGAGTCCACACTCTCCCGAAAGGGTCCCATGACCGGGTCGACTGAAGTCTTCGTTCTCGGCGCGCGCGGATCGATACCCGCGGCCGGCGCAGACTTCGCTCGGTACGGCGGGCACACAACGGCGTTCGCCCTCTCAGTAGGTGACGATCTTGTGGCGATCGTGGATGCGGGTACCGGGATTGTCCGCCTCAACCACCACGGCTTCACCCTGCCCCCCGTCGTCAGCGTCATCTTCACCCACTATCACTGGGATCACATCCAGGGCCTCTCGATGTTCCGTTCCCTGTGGCAGGGCGAGCACGAGTTCTGTTTCCACGGCCCGAATAGTCCACAGGAGGCTCTCACAGGGGCGATTCGCCCGCCGTGGTTCCCCGTCGCACTTGAGAACACGGCCTGTGTCACCTCATTCCGGTCACCCGGTGGGCCTTTTCAATTGGGTGAGGTGACAGTGACGGCGTTCCCTGTCAACCATCCCCAAGGAGCGTTCGGCTATCGCTTCGACTCTTCAACGGGGAGCCTCGCACTCGTCACCGACCATGAGAGCACGAGCGACGCCGACGACGTGATTGCCGCATCGATCGAAGGCGTCGACGTCTTGCTGCACGATGCCCAGTACCTCCCGGAGGAGTACGAGTCGCACCGCGGGTGGGGCCACTCCACATGGGAGCACGCAACAACGATGGCAGAGCGGATCGGTGTAGACCGTCTGTTCCTGACAAGCCACGGGCCCGAGCGAACCGACCATGAAATCGACCTCCTCGTTGCGGACGCGAAGGAACAATTCGATGCGACCGGCGCTGCTCGTGAAGGATTGAGGATCGGATTCTGATGGTCGTCGACAGGCGCGCCCCGCGGAACGAAGCACCGTCGCCCGATACCAGCGCGTACCTGCCGTATCTGCCTCGCATCGTGCGCGATTGGGCGGCCGACCCGACCGTCCGCCATCGTCGGGTCGATGCTTCCATGCTGTTCGTCGACCTCAGCGGGTTCACCGCGATGTCCGAGCGCCTCGCACGGTCTGGAAATGTTGGAGCGGAGGAAGTCACCGACATCATCTCGAGCACATTCTCCGAGCTCCTGCGTCATGCCTACGCACGGGGCGGCAGCCTGCTCAAGTTTGGCGGCGACGCACTCCTCCTGATGTTCGAAGGAAGGGATCACCCCATCCGCGCCGCCGCCGTCGGACACGACATGAAGGTCTCCCTGCACGGCGTCGGAGTAATCACGACGTCGGCCGGAACGATCCGACTGGGCATGACCGGCGGGATCCACTCGGGCGAGTTCGATTTGTTTCTCGCAGGCAACGACCCTCACGAGCTCATCATCTGCGGCCCCGCCATCTCAACGGTTGTCGCGACAGAGGGATCGGCGAAGACCGGTGAGATAGTGGTCAGTGCATCAACGGCGGCTGCCATCCCGAAAGAGGCGATCACCGTTCGGGCGGACGGAGCGACCCGTCTCAGCCGGGCACCGACGATTCCCAACACACCCGCCACCCAGGATCACTCTACTTCCGGCGATCTCGACCGGTTCGTCCCGGCTGCGGTCCGGAGCCGACTCGTAGCCGGCGACGTCGATCCAGAGCATCGACGGGTCACCGTTGGCTTCATCAAATTCCGCGGGGTTGATGCCTTGATCAGATCAGATCTTGGGGAGGCCATCGAGGAAGTCGATCGGCTTG
Organism: Acidimicrobiia bacterium; assembly: GCA_048452705.1. Lineage (GTDB taxonomy): Bacteria > Actinomycetota > Acidimicrobiia > Spongiisociales > UBA5794 > JAHEEL01. The sequence goes on along the minus strand of JBLWQS010000128.1, from coordinate 3,239 downwards.
TCACCGACGCTCAGGAAGCTGCCGCCAAGCGTGGCGTCACCTTCCTCGCCAGCGACATCGACGTTGACGGAGGAAAGCTCATCCTGGTGGCCGGAGCACCCGCTGCCACGGGCCATGACGAAGAAAGCATGCTCCTTGCGCTCCGAGACATCGTGAGCACCGACCGAGCTCTCGATGTCCGTGCAGGCGCGGCTGCGGGCATGGTCTTCTTCGGCGATGTGGGGCCGGAGTTCCGGCGAACGCTCACGGTCATGGGCGACACCGTGAATCTCGCGGCGCGTCTCATGGGGGCAGCGGAACCCGGAGCACTGGTCACAACCCCAGCGACAATCAACGAGTCTTCGGTCTGCTTCGCTGTGACCCGCATAGAGCCCCTCCACCTCAAGGGCAAGAAGAGTCCGGTGCGCGCCATGGAGGTGGGTGCTCCGTCCGGAAAGGCCGACCGTGTTGATCGATCGGTACCGCTGATCGGTCGCAATGAGGAACTGAAGATCGTGAGCGAGGCGCTCCAGCGGCTGTCAGACGGTTCGGGCGGGGCGGTCGAGATCGTAGGCGAACCGGGGTATGGGAAGTCGATGTTCCTCTCGACTGCGTTCGACAGTATCGACGACGGCACCGCTCTCACCATCGAGTGCGACCTCTACGACGCATCGACTCCGTATCGCGCCGCTCAGCAACTCCTCACAGCCTTCACCGGAATCGACCCGATGAAGCCCTCCGCAGAACAGGATCTGTCGGATCTCGTCGAGTCAGCGACGCCGCAACTCACTCCGATGCTGCCCCTCATCGCGACTGCCTTCCGGATTCAGATGGACGACACGCCCCAGGTAGCGGCTCTCCAACCCGAGTTCCGCAACGAAGTGCTGTTTCAATCTGTTGGCGAACTCCTCACGGCATTGGCGACGGGCCATACCATCGCCGTTGTCGACGACGCTCACTGGGCCGATGCCGCATCGCGAGATCTCCTCGCCTCTCTCGCTCGGCTGGCGGCGGAGCGCCCCTGGCTTCTCGTGTTCGCCGGAAATGCCTGGACATTCGGTGACGACTCGGTCGCTCGCTCTCGCATCGAACTCGGCCCCCTTTCCACAACTGATTCCATCGAGCTGATCAACGCGCTGACCGCGGAACGGCCGCTCGCCCCACACGAGATCGAGGCGCTCGCTGAACGAAGCGGCGGTATCCCCGTGTTCCTGCATGGCCTGGTCGAAGCCATCGCGGACGGCGGGGACATCGATGCACTTCCTGTCGGTGTCGAAGGTTTGGTCGCAGCTCGGCTCGATGAACTCCCTGCTGGAGGGCGTCGGGTCATTCGGGCGGCGGCCGTGCTCGGACCGTCATTCGATGCGTCCCTCCTCTCATCGGTCTCTGACGGTTTCGAGAACATCGAGCAGACGCTGGCGGCGCTTCCCCGTTTCGTTGCGCCGATCGGTGAAGGGCGATACCGCTTCTCGGACGCGATGGTGCGCGAGGTCGCATACGAGCGGATACCGTTCAAGAAACGACGGGCCATTCACGATCAGATCGCCGACGTCCTGATCGACGTGACACCCGACAATCCGCCAATCGATCAACTGGCCTTCCACTGCTATCGAGCCCAGCGGTGGGCGGAGGCCCACGAGTACGCCGGTCTGGCTGCACGGCGGGCCGAAGGCGCATACGCCAACGTCGACGCGATTCGGTTGTATGAGCAATCTCTGGATGCGGCCCGCCACCTCGATCTGCCGGGCGATCATGTGGCCCGAACCTGGGAGACAGTCGGCGATCTACATGAGCGTGTCGGCCGGATCGATCGTGCCGACGCTGCCTACCGGGAGGCTCGTCGGTTCCGGACCGAGCCGGTGGCCATCGCACGGCTCATGTACAAACACGCCGACATGCGCCAGAACGTTGGCAAGTACCCGGAGGCGTTGCGCTGGCTCACGCGCGGCCTGAACACACTCGATGATCTCGAGGGAACAGAAGTCGGAGCGATACGGGCGCATCTCGAGGCCAAGTACGGCGCCATCCGCCAGGCGCAGGGCCGATCGCGAGACGCGATCACGTGGTGCGATCGCGCCCTCGATTCAGCATGTCCGTCGGGCGCCATTGCTGCCGAGGCACTGGCAACGAAGATCCTTGACGGAGCCCGAACGGCGCTCGGCGAGGGCGGCGATCATGCTCTGGCGCGCCGGGCGCTCGACCTCTATGAGGAAGCCGGAGATCTCGACGGCCAGGCACGGGTCATGAACAACCTCGGCTCGTACGCGTTCTGGCAGGGCGACTGGTCCGAGGCGGTGAGGCTCTGGGACGAGAGCAGCGACATCCTTTCGAGGATCGGCAACGCCGTGGTCGCTTCGCTCGGCACGGGCAACGTCGCTGAGGTCCTCGCCGATCAGGGTCACCTCGAAGAGGCGGAGATCCGGTTCCGGTCGGTTCGGAGAATCTGGAGCGCTGCCGGCGACCGCTATGGGGAGGCGTTCGCGGATCTCCACATCGCAAGGATCGCGGCACGGTCGGGTCGTCTCGATGAAGCATCCGACCTCTTCAGCGCGGCTCGCGACGAGTTCGCGTCAATGGGAGCCAACGTCGAGGTCCTGGAGACCGACCTTCGTCGAGCGGAGGGTTTGCTCTTCGCGAGACAACACGCCGAGGCGCGGAACCTACTGGTCGAATCCGGCCTGATCCCCGTGCCGACCGAGTTGCCGCCACCGCTCATCCCCGTCGCACACCGGACCGTCGGCTTCGTTCATCTCCAGTTCGGCCAACTCGATGCTGCAGAGACATCGTTCGCTGCAGCGCTGGAAGCCGCAAGGGATCAGAGCGCAACATACGAAGAGGCGCTCGTCCTTGCCGCACAGGTCCGCTTGGCCTTGCTGTCCGGGGACGCGTATGAGGCGCTGGTGACCGAGCACCAGCGCCTCATCACGGAACTCGACGTCATTGCCCTCCCGGCGATTCCGGGCCGAACCTGAACGTCCGTATTACCAAGACATCCGGGGATCGACAGGATAGACCCTGAAGATCCACGTGACATCGATCTTCGTTCGCTCGATCTTCTCTATGCAGTTCGTATCGCCGCGACCGCACTTGTCCAGAGTGAATGGGCCAGCACCCTTGAGCAGGTCGAGTTCGAAGGTGTATCGGCTCGCGGCCTTGATCAACTCGTCCTTCCGGAGGGTTAGATAGGCGCGGACATCGGTGCTCTCAGGTGCGGGCGTGAATTCAACCTTTCCTGTTGAGAGGTCACCACCGTCGGACAC
>JBLWQS010000127.1:0-5263 GCA_048452705.1 Acidimicrobiia bacterium | reverse complement strand
CTCGCCTGCGGCTTCCCAACTCAGGAGGCGATCGCTCTTCGCTATCCCGTTCGTCGCTGCGATCGCTCTGGCCACGATCACGCCGTCAGAGGGGAGTCCTACGATCTGCGGCTTCGCCAACTGCACCGGAGTCGCCTGCCCCGGCTGCGGGATGACACGAGCCGCCGGACACCTCGTTCGAGGGAACCTGACCGAGGCGCTCCGCTACCACCCACTGATCCTGCTCATCGTTGCCGAGCTGCTGGGAGCGTGGACGATCTGGGCTGCGCACCAGGCGGGATGGATCCAGTGGAAGCACCGCCGCTGGGTCGACGTCGTCATCGGGGGAACGGCGGCATTGTTGATTATGGTGTGGATCGCGCGGTTGGTCGCCGGCACGACACCCCCGATCTGACGTTCGATCAGGCCGATTCGCTCTCCACGTGCACCAGGACACCGGAAGCAGAGTCCGGACCGTACTCCCTCACGATCAAACCACGACCGTAGAGATCTGCAACAAGACCGGCCGCCGATAGTTCGAACAGGTTGAGTCGCTCGGCGACCTCCTGGATCGAAGCACCACCGCCGATCGCGGCGAGGATCGGCCAGGTCTCGGCATCCACCACGACCTCCGACACGCCGAGAGCGAGCCGGGGGCGCACAACGAAGCGAATCGACGTATCGGGCACGATCTGCACGATCTTCGCCCATTCGGCACGGCGGGCTGCCGCGGCTTCGAGAGCCTCTTCGGCCTCGAACCGCTGGATCTCCTCCGCACCGTATGCCCGGGTCTCCACTCCCTCGACGAACCAAAAGTGTCCTCCGGGACCGTGTGACAGGCGGATGAGGACCTCGCTGATCTGCTGGAGGATGAGCGGTCTCGCCGGATCAGGCCATCGCCCACCCGGGTTGCGGCCCCGACGATCTCGTTCGGGTGCGGTTCCCAGACGGGCAAGCGCCGCAACCGACCCGTCGCCATCTCTCGTCGTGGCATACGTGAGACACCCGTCGACGAAGAAGACTCTGCCCGTCAACGCCCCTCGTTCGACCCGGAGCACACCGGTCCCCTCGGCAGTCGCGAGAAGACGAACAACGTCGGCAAGCGAAAACGAATCAAGATCACCTTGGAGAGCGTCCATGGGTTGGTATCGGAACGGTGATCGACAGGCTTGATGGGAACTCGTGGCCTGGGCGTACCCCGTAGTCCGTAATCCGTACTCCGTGCCAGACAACAGAACGGCACCCCTCCGAATCTCTGGAGAGGTGCCGTTCTGCTTTACGGATTACGGACTACGGACTACTCACTAACAATTGCCGCTTGGGCTGCTGCGAGGCGGGCTACCGGGACACGGAATGGGGAGCAGCTGACGTAATCCAGACCGAGTTCGTGGCAGAGTGCGATCGAACGCGGCTCGCCGCCGTGCTCGCCGCAGATTCCTGCCTCGAGGTCGGGACGGGCCGACTTCGCCTTCTCGAGGGCGATGCCCATCAACTGCCCAACGCCGTCACGATCGATCGTGAAGAACGGGTTGTCATCGAGGATTCCCTGCGACACGTAGTCGATGAGGAATCCGCCCTCGGCATCGTCGCGGCTGATGCCGTAGGTCATCTGCGTGAGGTCGTTCGTACCGAACGAAATGAACTCGGCGTATTCAGCGATCTGATCGGCGGTGAGAGCCGCCCTTGGAATCTCGATCATCGTGCCGAACTTGTAGTCGACCTGGATGTCCTGCTCGGCCATGACATCCTTGGCTTCTTTTTCGAGGATGCCACGCTGCCGCTTGAGCTCATTCACATGGCTCGTCAGCGGAATCATGATCTCGGGGTGCACGTCGATGCCCTCGCGGGTCACCGCGCATGCAGCTTCGAAGATCGCACGCACCTGCATGCGGGTCATCTCCGGACGCAGGATGCCAAGACGCACACCACGCAGTCCGAGCATGGGGTTCTGCTCCTTCAGGGCCTCCACCCGGTCGAGCATCTCCCTCTTTTCTGCGATCTCCGCATTGATGGAGTCCTGCTCGGCAGCGTCTGTCGTGGTGGCCAACTTGATCCGCAGATCTGCGATCTCGTTGACGAGTTCGTCGAATCCCGGGAGGAACTCGTGGAGCGGCGGATCGATGAGTCGGATAACGACCGGATAGCCGTCCATCGCCCTGAACAGACCGGCGAAGTCCTCGCGCTGATAGGGAAGCAGGGAGAACGTCAGTTCCTCTCGCTCTTCCTGCGAATCGGCGAGGATCATGCGCTGGACGACGGGGAGACGCTCAGGCTCGAAGAACATGTGCTCGGTCCGGCACAGGCCGATGCCGCGAGCACCGTACGAACGTGCGCGCTCGGCGTCGCTCGGGTAGTCGGCATTCGCCCAGACGTCGAGTTCGCGCCGATCGTCAGCCCAGCCGAGGAGCTTCGTCAACCACGGATCGTCGATGTCGGGAACCTTGGTCTCAACCATCCCGAGGAAGACCTCGCCGGTTGTGCCGTCGACCGAGAGCCAGTCGCCCTCGTCGACGACGACGTCGCCGACGGTCATCGTCCGGGCTGCAACGTCGATGTCGAGTTCGTGAGCGCCAACTACGGCGGGCTTGCCGAACTGACGAGCAACGAGTGCTGCGTGGCTCGTACGGCCACCGCGAGAAGTCACGATGCCGTTGGCGGCGAGCATGCCGTGAACGTCATCCGGCTTGGTCTCGGGGCGACCCAATATCACGTCTTTGCCGTCTTCCGCCCACTGCTGAGCGAGGTCCGGATCGAATGCGACCATACCGACCGCGGCGCCGGGAGAGACGTTGAGACCGAGGGCGATCTGTCGACCCTCCTCGGCTGCGGCCGTCTTGGAATCAATGTTGAACTGTGGATGCAGGAAGAAGTCGACGTGATCGGGAGAGACCCGCATGAGGGCTTCGTCCGTTGAGATCATCCCTTCTTCGACCATGTCGACTGCGATCCGAACGGCGGCCTGTGCGGTCCTCTTGCCGTCACGGGTCTGGAGGAGCCAGAGCTTCCCGTTCTCGATCGTGAACTCCATGTCCTGCATGTTGCGGTAGTGGTCTTCGAGCTTCTTGGAGAAGGCGTCGAACTCCGCATACACCGCAGGCATGTCGTCGCCGAGCTTGGCGATCGGGTCGGTTCTCCGGATGCCTGCGACGACGTCCTCGCCCTGAGCATTGAGCAGGTAGTCGCCCTCCAGATGCGATTCGCCGGTGGTGGCGTTTCGAGACATCGCCACGCCGGTTCCAGATCCTTCTCCCATGTTGCCGAACACCATTGCCTGAACGTTGACGGCGGTTCCGAGATCGTGAGGGATTCCGTCCGCGTTGCGGTAGGCGAAGGCACGGTCGGAGTTCCAGGACTTGAAGACGGCTTCCACTGCCAGCATCAACTGGTCGTTGGGATCCTGGGGGAAGTCCTGACCCGTCTCGTTCTTGAAGATCTCCTTGAAGCGCTCCAGCACGCCCGACAGGGCGGCAACGTCGAGATCAGAGTCGGTCTCGACACCCGCAGCAGCACGAGCTTCAGTGAGCACTTCTTCGAAGGCGTGGTCGTCGACGTCCATGACAACGCTTCCGAACATCTGGACGAGACGGCGATAGGAGTCATAGACGAAGCGCTCATTGCCGAAGGCCTCAACCATGCCGGGAAGGACTGCGTCGTTAATGCCGATGTTGAGGACGGTGTCCATCATTCCTGGCATCGAGAACTTGGCACCGGAGCGGCACGAGACGAGGAGCGGCGCGTCCGCGGAGCCGAAGTTCTTTCCGAGCTTGGCTTCGGTTGCCGCGAGTGCAGCATCGAGCTGGTCCGTGAGTCCATCCGGGAACTGCTCGTCGTTGTCGAGGTAGGCGTTGCAGGCCTTTGTCGTGAGAGTGAATCCCGGAGGTACCGGTACACCGATCCTCGACATGTCCCCCAGGTTGGCACCCTTACCTCCGAGCAAACCTCGAACTTGGTCCCAATCGTTATCGAGGGCTGCTTCAGCCTCATCGACCTCGTCGAACCGGTAGACCCACTTCTCCATCGTGTGCTCCTTGTCTGCATCCGCTCACAACGGCGCGGTGTCCCCCGGCCGCGCGGATGCGCATGAACGACCGTGTTTCGATGGCTGAAAGGTACCGTTATCTCGATGCATTGGATTCGGTTCCTTCGCGTGATCGGTTGGGCGGCGTTCGGGATGCTTCTCGGCGCCTGTACGACAGGTGCTACAGCGTCTCCTCGACCGCCGGCAGCGTTCACTCCGATCACCGCTATTGCTACGACGACGACTGTCGTTGCCCCTTCGCCGACATCCACATCGGCAACGATTCCTGGACCCACCACGACGACCACCGCTGAGGTTCAACCGGCTCTGCCGATTCCCATCGAGAAGCAGCGCCTCGTCGTCAGCGGAACGGGAGACGTGAACCTCGATCCGACCTTCGTCCGGTCATTCCCGTCCACCGGTTACGAGTACGCCTGGTCCGGCCTCGACGACATCTTCAATCAGGACGATCTGACGGTGATCAACCTGGAGTGTTCGGCGTCGGATCTCGGTACACCGTGGAACAAGCCGTGGACGTTCCGCTGTGACCCCGAGGCGCTCCCGTCGATGGCGGCTGCAGGCGTGGACATCGCCAACCTGGCCAACAACCACGCCATGGACTACGGGTTCGACGCGATGCTCGACGCCCGGGACAACCTGGCCGGAGTTGGTATTGACCCGGTCGGAGCGGGGGCCAACGCTGCCGAGGCATACGAGCCGGTACTCATCGAGAAGAACGGCTGGACGATCGCGATCCTGGGCGGCGGCGGTGTCCACCCCGAGACGGGATCCTGGATCGCTACCGAGGACCGCCCAGGCATGACAGATGGCGACTCTGCCGAAGCCATGACCGAAGCCATCAGGGCAGCCGACGAGATCGCGGACCTCGTCCTCGTGACAATCCACTGGGGGGAGCAGGACACAACGCAGCCCCGGCCGTTCGAGATCCGTCTCGCCGAGGCGTTCATCGACGCCGGCGCGGACGGCATCTTCGGACACCATCAGCATGTCCTCCAACCCCTCGGCTGGTATTCGGGCAAGCCGATCGCCTGGGGCCTCGGGAACTTTGTCTGGCAGGCCGGATCCACGCAGGCTCGCACGACCGCCGTGGCCCAGTTCGTGTTCGAACCCGATGGCCGCGTCGGCGCATGTCTCGTCCCGGTCGTCATTGAAGCGACGGGCCATCCGGTGTTGCAGCCCGGATATGAAGGACCGTGCGCCCCTGGTGCTGCGCAGTAGTCGGTGGGCGCCTTCGGCGCCGTACTG
>JBLWQS010000126.1:0-5276 GCA_048452705.1 Acidimicrobiia bacterium | reverse complement strand
GACACGAGACCTCGAAGTCGTACTACGTCACTCGTACTACGTGCTACGTCTCGAGGCTCCACCCCGCTCACCATCGGCCCCTCGCCACAGCCCGCGAAAACGCGAAGAACCCGTATTCCCTCGAACACGACCGACTGCACGGTTAGGCTTCGCGAACGCGATGACGGGGACGGGCCTCCGGACTTCACGTGGGAAGAGCGATCCGACGACGGTGAGAGGTCGGAACCACGTGCCGGTGGACATCACCCTTGAGCAGCGGGAAGAGAGCCGGCATCGCCGGTCGTAGAACCCGACGGATGACTCCACCGTAACGGAGCAACGAGCGGTCGGTCCCCGGATCGGCAAGCCGGGTGGTACCGCGGGCCACCTCGTCCCGGCGAACCCAAGAACGCCGGAGGACCCGTGACCGATCAAAAGCCGACACCGACCTTCTCCCGGGTAGCCCCGGGCGTCAACCTGCCCGACCTCGATGAGGGCGTCCTCACGCTCTGGGATCGGATCGACGCGTTCCATACGTCGATCGAGATGCGACCGGTGGATTCCGAGTACACCTTCTACGACGGCCCTCCGTTCGCGACCGGAAGTCCCCACTACGGCCACATCCTCCAGGGTGTCGTCAAGGACATCGTTCCCCGCTACTGGACGATGCGCGGGCATCGCGTCGAGCGCCGGTTCGGCTGGGACACCCATGGCCTCCCCGTCGAGATGGAGGTCCAGAAACGCCTTGGTGTCTCCGGCCCAAGGGAAATCGAAGAATTCGGTGTCGCGCGTTTCAACGAGGCTGCGCGAGATCTCGTGGATGAGACCACCACGGCCTTCTACGACGTCACACGGCGCATCGGCCGCTGGGTGGATTTCGAAGACAACTACAAGACGATGGACATCGATTTCATGGAGTCGGTCTGGTGGGGCTTCAAACAGCTCTGGGACCGGGGCCTGATCTACAAGGCGTTCAAGGTGCTCCCCTACTCCTGGGGTGCCACGACATCGCTCTCGAACTTCGAGGTCAACCTCGGCGGATATCGCGACGTGGAAGATCCATCGGTGACGCTGCGCCTTCGGGTCACCGATGGCAACGACCACGCGTTTCCAGACGACTACCTCCTCGTCTGGACGACGACGCCGTGGACACTCCCCGGGAACCTCGCCGTCGCCGTCGGTGAGGACATCGAGTACGTCCGCGTCGCCGACGACGGCGACCACTACTGGGTGGCCCGCGAACGGGTCGATGCTCTCTGGACCGACACGACGCCGGAGATCGTCGGAACGGCGACGGGCGCAGAACTGCTCGGTGTCTCCTACGAGCCGCCCTTCCCCCATTTCGAGAACGAGAGGGAGAACGGGGCCTTTCGTGTCGTAGCGATGGACGAAGTCACGACTGAAGACGGAAGCGGCCTCGTCCATACCGCTCCTGCGTACGGTGAAGCCGACTTCTTCGCTCTACAGAAGGCCAAGATCTCTGCGCTCGTCGATCCGATCGATCTCGAGGCACGATTCACCGATGAGGTCCCCGAGGTCGAGGGGTTGCACGTCAAGGCCGCCGATCCCATCCTCATCGGACTCCTGAAGGACAGCGGCGTCCTTGTACACGAGGGGAGGATCACCCACAGCTACCCGTTCTGTTGGCGCACCGATACTCCTTTGATCTACAAGGCGATCCCGAGCTGGTATGTCAACGTTGAGGTGATCAAGGATCGGATGGTCGAGCTGAACGACCAGATCCACTGGGTCCCCGACTACGTCGGCGCCAAGCGGTTCGGGAACTGGCTCGAGGGAGCCAGGGATTATGCGATATCCCGGAATCGCTTCTGGGGAACGACGATCCCGATCTGGGAGTGTGACACGTGCGACGAGACCGTGTGTCTCGGCTCACGCGACGAACTCGAGGCGTTGAGCGGTGTGCGAACCGACGATCTCCACAAACACATTCTCGATCCGATCACATGGCCGTGTGACGAGTGCGCCGGCACGATGATACGCGTGCCAGAGGTGCTCGATACTTGGTTCGACTCGGGTTCCATGCCGTACGCCCAGGTCCATTATCCGTTCGAGAACAAAGAGCGGTTCGAACGGGGATTCCCTGCGAACTTCATCGCAGAGGGCCTCGACCAGACCCGCGGATGGTTCTACACGCTGCTGATCCTCTCGACGGGGATCTTCGACGAGGCGCCGTTCCAGAACTGCGTCGTCACCGGCATGGTCCTCGCTGAGGATGGCCGGAAGATGTCGAAGAGCCTCAAGAACTATCCGGATCCCATGCACGTCCTCGACAAGTTCGGGGCAGACGCTCTTCGTGCCTATCTGATCAATTCCCCGGTCGTCAGGGCTGACCCGTTGCGGTTCTCGGAAGAAGGCGTTCGAGAAGTCGTCCGGACGGTGCTCCTGCCGTGGTGGAACGCGTTCTCGTTCTTCACTACCTACGCCGAGGCGGATGCGATCACGGCTGAGGATCTTGCCGCCGCACCGCCCGTCGAAGAGAGACCGGAGATCGATCGGTGGATCCTCTCCGTTCTCCAGACCTTGATCGCGAGCGTCAACCACGAGATGGAGTCGTATCGGCTCTTCGCCGTCACACCGCCCGTCATCGGATTCGTCGAGCATCTCACGAACTGGTACATCCGCAGATCCCGTCGACGTTTCTGGTCCCACCGGGGAGGGGGCGATGAGAGCAGCAAGCTGGCTGCGTTCGCCACACTCCACGAGGTCCTGCTCACGTTCGCGACCGTTGCGGCTCCCGTGTTGCCGTTCATGGCGGAGGAAATGTACCAGCGTCTTGCGCGGCCGTCCGAGACGGGTGCTATCGAGAGTGTGCACCTCCTCGACTATCCGGATGCCGATACCGCACTGATCGACACGGATCTCGAAGTCGCCATGGCTGCCTCGAGGACGGTCGTCAACCTCGGACGAACGCTTAGGAAGAGGAACGACCTGAGAGTGCGGCAACCGCTCGCTCGCGTGACGATCCTTACCAGGGACCCCGCGCTGCGGGAGGCAATCGAGACCCATACGCCGCTGATCGCGGAGGAGTTGAACGTCCGCACCGTGCAGGTGCATGACGACGAATCCGATCTCGTCGTGCTCTCGGCGAAAGCCGACTTCAAACGCCTCGGCCCGCGGTTCGGGAAGGAAACGAAGGCCGTCGCAGCGACGATCGCGAACTTGGATCACGACGCCGTAACCGGATTGCTTGAGGAGGGAGAGATCACGATCGCGGATGAAGTGCTGACGACCGAGGACGTCGTTGTCGTTCGCAATCCGCGAGAGGGAACGGTTGTCGCCACCGAGGACTCCATCACGGTCGCCCTCGACACGCACCTCACCGATGAACTTCGCGTCGAGGGAGTGGCGAGGGAACTCGTCAACCGGATCCAGATGCTGCGGCGTTCGGAGGGCTTCGAAGTGGCAGATCGTGTCCGTCTTCGCTGGTCATCCGATGACGCTTCGATCATCGAGGCCTTCGGCGTTCATGACGGGTTCATTGCCGGAGAGGTGCTCGCGACTGCAGTGGAACGAGACGAATCGCTCGCAGCAGAACCCATCATCATCGACGGCAACGAGGTCGTGTTAGAGATCGCCCACGATCGCTAACAGACGAAGACAAGCAGCAGATTCACGCCGATGATGAGGATGAGCGGAGAGAGGTCGAGAGCCGCCCCGCCGATCCTGACGGGCGGGACGACGCTCCGGATCGGCCTCATGAGCGGTTCGATCGTCTTCGTCAGCGCGTCATAGAGACGCCGGACGGGGTGGTCGAATCCCAGGCGTCCGAATGAGACAACGTAGCTCAGCACGATCCACGCGATGATGACCCAGATGACGAGTCGGAGAATGCCGCAGACAAGCGTAAGCACGGATCAGGACGATCGGTAGAGCCCGAGAGTGGCGAGGCGATCCAACTCGTCGCTACTCACCGAGACGCCTACAGGGCTGACGAGGATGACGCCCTGCGAGATCTTTGCCATCTTGCCGTCGAGCGCGTACGTGAGCCCCGACGTGAAATCGACCAGTCTGCGAACCATCTCCGGTTCCGTTGTGCGGAGGTCGAGAACGAGCGCACGGCCGGAACGGATACCGTCCGCCAGCATCTGGGCATCGGAGAAGTTGCGTGCCACGATGACCTCGGTTGTCCCGGAATCTGCAGCTGGCCGTGGAGGGATCCCGACGGGACGCTCGCTCGTGGCACCGCGCTGGACGTACACGCCCGCCTCCGTGTGATCCCAGGATGTCTCTCTGCGATCCATTGATGGCGGATCGATCCGGCGTCCCGCGACGCTGCCCGGCGGACGGGTGTTCACGACGCGCGGAGGCTCAGCCACGCCGCTGCCTACTGGAGCCCCGGTTGCAGGTTGTCCACCGTCGGGGGCGTCGTCGTCATCGACGAGTCCGAGATAGAAGAGCGACTTCTGCCAGAACGTTGCCATGGTCAATCCTCGAGAGAGTGGTCGTTGCTTTCGTTGTCCGCGGGTCCAAAGATAGCCCGTCCTACACGAACGATGCTTGCACCCTCCTCGACGGCTACTTCGAAGTCGTCCGTCATGCCCATCGAGAGTTCCCGAGCATCGGGGTGCTCGACGACCAGGGTGTCCCGGAGTTCACGCAGAGCGACGAACCAGCGGCGGGCATCCTCTGCGATCTGGACTCTCGGCGGGATGATCATCAGCCCTCGGACCTGGACACCGCCGGTGGCCAACTGATCGGCAACGCCGCGTACATCGGAGGGAGCGAATCCGTGCTTCTGCGGCTCGTTCCCGATGTTCACTTCGATCAGTACGGGTGGCGGTCGATCGAGTCGCATCCAGGCGCTCGCGAGGCTCATGCGATCGAGAGAGTGGAGCAAAGCGATAGCCGGGGCGATGGTCTTGATCGCCCGTCGCTGCACGTTCCCGACGAAGTGCCAAACGATGTCCGTCGGTAGATTTCCTTCGAGGCGTTCGCTGAGACCTTGGGGACGGTTCTCTCCGAAGAATCGCTGCCCGGCTTCGTAGAGATCTCTCACATCCTCGTTCGACCGCCCCTTCGAGACCGCGAGAAGTGTCACGTTGTCCGCATCACGATCAGCGCGCGTCGCCGCTGCGGCGATCCGTTCGCGAACGTCGATCAACTCTCTGGTAGCCATGCCACCGCCACCTGTCGTTTCGTGGTCGCGTCTCGTCGATACGATCGCATTCCTGCGTCCGGATAGGTGCAGAGGTCAGAGCGCCAGACGTCGACGTCTGCCAGTTGCGCTGCCGCCGCCGACCACAGATCAACACTCGGGGTTCCGAACGTCGTTCGCG
>JBLWQS010000125.1:0-5278 GCA_048452705.1 Acidimicrobiia bacterium | reverse complement strand
TCGGTGATTCCGATCAGACGATCTACGAGTGGCGCGGCGCCTCCCGGCTGAACTTCGACGGTTTCGTCCGTCACTTCCCGAACGCCGACGGCACCGACGCCACGACACTTCCCCTCACGCTGAACCGGCGATCGGACCGAGTTATCCTTGATCTCGCGAACCGCATCAGAGGGCGACTGCACGGTGACACACCATTCGATCCGCTCGAACCCGGTCCCGACGCGGAGATCGGCGAGATCGAGACTGGGTGGCTGGGAACTCGTGGCGAAGAGGCAGCGTGGGTCGCCGCCCGGATCGAAGAAGCGCACGACGCCGGGATGCCGTGGAACGAGATCGCCGTTCTGGTTCGCAAGAACAAGGACATCGCTTCAATTCGAGAGGCTCTCGTGTCGGCCGGGGTCCCAACGGAGGTCACCTCTGTCGGCGGACTGCTCGAGATACCCGAGATCGCAGAGGTCGTTGCCTGGCTGCAGATTCTTGACGATCCATCGGCGTCGACATCTGTCGCCCGCGTTCTTCTCGGCAGCGCCTTCCGGTTGGGTCTCGGGGATCTCACGCCGCTCGCCGCCTGGGTCCGGCAGCGGCAACGCCACACGGACGTCGAACCCTCCCTCATCGAGGCGATCGACCATATCGAGCAGATCCACGGTTGCTCCCAGGAAGCGATGGACCGTCTCGCGAACTTCCGAAGCAGGTACGCCCGGCTTCTCGTCGAGACACAGAGTGTCCCGGTACCGGATCTCTGCAGAAGCATTCTGGCCGGGATGGACGCATGGACGGAAATTGATGCGATGGACGACCATGCCTCGTTGTCTGCCCGATTGAACCTCTACCGGTTCCTGGACCTCGTTGAGTCGTGGAAGCCCGTCGTCGGGAAAGCAACGCTCATGTCATTCCTGGAGTATCTCCGCCTGCTGTCCGACGAGAGTGCACCACAGGAGTTGGACACCGTCGCAGTGTCCCGCGGGCCTGCGGTCGCGATTCTCACCATCCACCGGGCGAAGGGGCTGGAGTGGGACACGGTCGTCATTCCATCAGTAGTCGACGGCGGATTCCCCTCGCAGTCCCACTCGTATGCCAGTCCGATCGACAAGGCCGAGTATCTCCCCTACTCGCTCCGTCTCGATGCCGAGAGCCTCCCCGACCTGAGCGGCGCAGAGAAGACATCGGACCGAAACGCGATCCTTCGGACCTATCACGAGGCGGAAGAATGGCGAACGGCGTACGTGGCCGTCACGAGGGCTCGACACCAACTCATCATGACGGGGTCACACCGAACCGCTGAACGAAAGACACCTCGTACGCCCTCCCCGCTCTTCGCTATGGCCTCGAAGCTTGCCGGCACGACCACAGTGGTCGACGACCCCGGACCGATCGAAGAACCTCGATGGGAGGCCCCCGGACCCGCCCCTGATCCGCTCTTCTCCGACTCCGGATGGGACGTCGTGCTCCGCGAAGCGGTGGGCGATGCCGAGTGGCTCGATGCCTATCCAGAGCACAAACCGGCTGCCTCCAACAGAGCGTCTCAACTGCGGTTCGAACTCGAATCGCTCCCGCAACCGACGGTGGCAGAGCGTCCCGTAGCGAAGGCCACCTCGGTCACCGGCCTCGTCACGCTCGCCCGCTGTCCTTTGCAGTTCCGATGGGCGTTCGTTGAACGGCTTCCCCGACGCCCATCACCGGCGTTGCGCCGTGGCGTCCAGTTCCACCGCAGTGTTGAACTTCACAACCTGGGCAAGGTTCCACTCGCTGATCTCGACGAGATCGCCTACGACCTGACCGGTGATCAAATCGGTCAAACGGCCGGCTCGGGAGTCGATCCGTACGAGGTCTTCCTGGACTCGCGCTTCGCTGATCGCAAAGCTCGTTTCGCCGAAGTCCCGATCGACCTCGGTTTCGGCTCGGTGAGAGTCCGCGGCCGGATCGACGCGGTGTACGAACCGGAACCGGGCCGCTGGGAGATCGTCGACTACAAGTCGGGCCGTCCGTCCGACGATCCCGCTCTCGATGTGCAACTCCAGGTGTATGCGATCGCAGCGGCCGATGGTGCTGTCGCGGAGCCGTCACCGATTGATCTCTCGGTCGCGTTCGCATTCTTCGGTGGCGGTGCGTACGCGGAGCGTTCAATCGATGTCGACGACGTCTGGCTGGGTGCTGCCCGAGAACGGGTGGACGACCTATCCGGCCGGTTCGAACGTGACGAGTTTGAGCCGACACCAACCGAGGCCTGCCGTCGATGCGATTTCGTCTCCTTCTGCAATGCGGGTCGGGCGTTCCTCAATCGCTAACGAACGCCGGCGGAACGAACTCAGTCCGCCGGTTTGTCGAGACGACGGAGGTACTTGTACTCCCCGCGCTGCCACCGCTCAAGATCCGATGTGTACCACTTCGAGAAACGCCTGTCGGATGGACCACCTGCCAGCGCTGTGAGGGACCCGGATTGTCCCATGTCGACCATCATCCGTAGGGACGGGGCGAAACTGGTCGTGCGACCGGCGCTCTGGTAGATCTGGCCCTGGTGTGGCGTCGCCCTACCCCCCTTTATCTCGATGGGGCCGACATCGAAGCCCGCCCACCCCGGCAGCTTGCCGCCGACGAGGATATGAGTGAGCGTCACCCGGTTCACGTCACCCCACCGGCGATCCTCGGTCGCATCTACACGTGCGAACGCATTCAGGTAGACCGCATCCAGATCGCGCCCGCCGAGCCACGGTGACTCGGGTGCGAGCAGGATGCGATCGAAGCTCTGGTAGAAGTCGATGAAGACACCGGTGGCATCGATCAGGTGATCGATGACCGGCTGACCCACGCCCTCCGGTGCGAACATCTCGATCAGGAGCTCGCGGTAGAAGGCTTCGAAGATCACCGCTCCCTGTGAATCGGGCTCGTAGCGGAAGTCCCACGCACCAAGCCGATGACCGATTCGCGTGTCGGCCAACAGCGGCGCGAGGATCGCCATCATCGCTTCGGCCTGCAGCGAATAGGTGTCCTGATGGATTCGCTGGAACGTTCCCAGATCGACCGACTCGACGGAGAGGAGATCGGCAATCCGGCGGGCCCGGTAGTCGCCCATCGGCATGTTGATCGGGTCCGCGGCTCCCCAGTGGTTCAAGTCGTTGTTGGCGGTCACGATGAAGCCATCGGGCGGATCGAGCACGCCGGGCAGGTCGGCGGGGTCGGCGAACCCGCGCCAATCCCACTGTGGTTCCCATCCCGGCATCGGGACGAACCCGGTCGCGTCCTCGTCACGAAGAGGGAGTTGCCCGGACATCTGATAACCGATCCGGCCCGAGCTATCGGCGAACACCCAGTTCCATGCGGTCTCAAGTCGACCGAATGCCTCTTGCGCATCTTCGACCGTCCGGGCGGTCCAGATATCTGTGACCGCGTTGAGCGTCGCCGCACCCGAATCTGACGGAGCCCATCGCGTCGCCAGGTAGAAGCCCTCCTCGAAAGGATCGCCATCGAGTACCCCATGCAGGTTCTCGTGGAACACCGCCTCGATCGGCTCACCCTTCTTCACCAGAATCTGCTCGCGCCGTTCGACGAACGGCTCGAAGCCGTCCTCACGTCGGAACTCCCCGTCGCGGCAGTCCTCGATCCACGAATCGACCGCGTCCATGAAGGCATACGTCGCTCCCCAGGAGAGGTCATCCTTCCTCCCAACCAGCGGACCGGCGAGACCCGGCATGTTCGCGGTGAACACGGTGTCGTCTGGGAGTTCGAAGACCTGTTCGACCCACACGCCGGGAAGACGATTCACTTCCAAGTGGGGATCGTTGGCAAGCAGGGCATGGCCGGTTGCCGAGCGCTGTGCCGATACAGCCCAGTTGTTCGATGCCATCATCCGCGGTCCCCCGACGGTCCACTTGACCGAATCGGGCACGATGCGCTCACCGAGCTTCACTTTGTTGAGGAGATCACGGTCCAACCGATCGACGCACCCGGGGAAGAGAACCTCGAGTCGCTCATCGTCGACGCCTGCTTGCGCCATCTCAACGAACAGGCGCTCGATCTCGGCCTGTGACGTCGCAAGCGTCAGGTAGCCGGTCATGCGGGCCATGAGCAGCACGTCTTCGATAGTCCACGGCTCGGGTCGGTACCCGAGGGCGCGGAATTCCCACGGGCGCGTCTCGGCGAAACGGACGTTGACACCGGCGCAGTACGCATCGACGAGTGCACGGGTCTCCGGCGTGAGGGCATCCACCTGGTCACCGGTGTTTCCGAACCAGTTCATCCGCCGGAAGAAGCGATCGACCTCGACCGACTCGTCGCTGCCATCGAGGCACTCTGCGACGCGGCCCTGTCCGAGAAGTCGCATCAGGCCCATCTGCATCGCCCGATCGCGCGCATGGGCATAGCCCATCCCCCAATAGGCGCCCGCAAGATCGCCGGCCTTGATGTGGGGGATCCCGTACTCGTCCCGCGTCAGCGCAACTCCGTCCGGAACGCTTCCCTTGATCTTCATCCGATCCTCCCATCCTGTACGTCGAACACGATCGTCACCGGCCCGTCGTTGAGCAGGCCAACATCCATGTGAGCACCGAATCGCCCGTGTTCGACACGAACGCCCTCGGCCTCGATCGCCTCGGTGAAGACCGCAAGAATCGGGATGGCTTCCTCGGGTCGTGCGGCGGTGGTGAAGGCGGGCCGGCGACCCTTGCGAACGTCGGCGAGAAGTGTGAACTGGGACACGACGAGGATCGCCCCGCCAACGTCAGCGACGCTCAGATTCATCTTGGAGTCGCCGTCCGGGAAGATGCGCATGGCCACGGTCTTGGCCGCGGCGATCCTGGCATCGGCCGCGGTGTCGCCCTGGGCGATGCCAACAAGGGCAAGGAAACCGGTCCCGATACGTCCGGTGGTCTCCCCATCGACCTCGACCGAAGATCGGGCGACTCGCTGCAGGACAATGCGCATCGGACCTTCCTCGTCGATTCGGAGTGCACGGTACACCGATGGCGGAACCCCGCCCCTACACTCGCCGCCGTGATTCGCGAGATTCCTTGGTCGCTCTTCCGCGGTTTCCTCATGGGTGCCGCCGACATCGTGCCCGGTGTATCCGGGGGAACGATCGCGCTCGTCCTCGGTATGTACGAACGGCTCATCGCTTCGGTGCGTGCCGGAAGCTCCGCGTTGGGTTCGTTCCTCCGTCTCGATTTCTCCGGTGGGGTCGACTGGCTTCGGAAGGTCGACTGGTTGTTCATCCTTCCTCTCGGAGCGGGGATCGGACTTGCGATCATCACGCTGGCCCATCTCCTCGAACGGCTTCTCCACG
>JBLWQS010000124.1:0-5315 GCA_048452705.1 Acidimicrobiia bacterium | reverse complement strand
CGTATCCCGTATCCCGTAATCCGTACTCCGTATCCGATCGGACTACGGATCACGGACTACGGACTACGTCCCGATCTCACGACACGGGTACAAGTCGATAGCAAGCTATCTACTCTCTGGGCCATGGATCTCGTTGAAACCATCAGGGACTCCGTTATCGGCAGTGATTACGTCGTGCCGGGGCCGTTCGGAAACCGGCGTGTCACGTATGCCGACTACACGGCTTCCGGCCGCTCCCTGTCGTTCATCGAGGACTACTTGAGAGAAGTCGTCCTCCCCCTCTACGCCAACACGCACACGGAGTCTTCAGGAACCGGTCTCCAGACGACCCGATTCCGGGAAGAGGCCCGGGAGATGATCCGGACGTGCGTCAACGCAAGCGACGAACACGCCGTCATCTTCGCCGGGTCCGGGGCCACCGGAGCGATCGATCGTCTCATCGCCGTTCTTGGAATCCGCATCCCCGACGCCCTCGACAAGAAGTACCACCTGTCTGACAGGATCCCGGCCGCCGAACGCCCCGTCGTGTTCACCGGACCCTTCGAACACCACTCCAACGAACTGCCATGGAGAGAGACCATCGCCGACGTCGTCCGCATCGACGAGGACGCCGACGGGCACATCGACCTCGATCAACTCGAAGCTGAGTTGAAGACGTATGCGAGCCGTCCCTTGAAGATCGGGAGCTTCTCGGCTGCCTCCAACGTCACCGGAATCATCACCGACACCAGAGCCGTGGCGAAGCTCCTCCACGAGCACGATGCGCTGTCGCTCTGGGATTTCGCCGCCGCCGCTCCATACGTTTCGATCGACATGTCTCCCGAAGACGAGCCGCTCGCCTACAAGGACGCCATCTTCATCTCTCCTCACAAGATGATCGGAGGCCCGGGGACCCCCGGTGTTCTGGTAGCACGCAAGGAGCTCTTCACGAACGACGTGCCTGCAGTCCCGGGAGGAGGCACGGTCGCTTTCGTCAACCCGAACGATCACCGCTACCTCGACAACATCGAGCACCGCGAAGAGGGTGGCACGCCGGCGATCATCGAATCGATCCGGGCCGGGCTCATCTTCCAACTCAAACACGCCGTCGGCGCGGACCGCATCCGGGGCCTCGAGGAGTCCTTCATCGATCGAGCGATCGAGTCGTGGAGCAGCAACCCGAACATCAAGATCCTGGGCAACCCCGATGCTGAGCGACTCTCGATCGTCTCGTTCGTCGTGCGACACGGCGAGCGCTACCTGCACCACAACTACGTCGTGGCGCTTCTGAACGATCTGTTCGGCATCCAGTCGAGAGGTGGCTGCTCCTGCGCCGGGCCATACGGTCACCGTCTTCTCGGCATCGACATCGACACGTCGACCGAGTTCGAGCGCGAAATCACCAGAGGATGTGAGGGGATCAAACCGGGATGGGTTCGGGTCAATCTCAACTACTTCATCTCCGAGCAGGTGTTCGAATTCATCGTCAACGCAGTGAATCTGGTCGCGAACGAGGGCTGGCGACTCCTCCCGTACTACCGGTTCGACGGAGCGACGGGCCTGTGGGAGCATCGGGATGGACGGGGCGAAGCTCCCCTCAGCCTGACCGAGATCGACTACTCGGAAGGCACGATGCGATTTGACCACCGACCGCAGCGAGCCTCCGATCCGGTCCTCACCGACTATCTGGACGAGGCACGCTCGATCTTCGAGGGTGCGCTGCCGTTCGACGGCACCCTTGCTCCGGTGGACTTCACCAGCGACTTCGAGCATCTGCGCTGGTTCACCCTTCCGTACGAGGTCATCGGTGACTGAACTCACCGCTCCCGACTGGTTCCGCCGGTCGGTCGCGACTCCGTACGCCGAGTCGTGGATCGACGTCGAGGGGACCGACATCCACTATCTCGAATGGGGCGAGCGCGGTCGGCCCGGCCTCGTGTTCGTCCACGGCGGCGCCGCCCACGCCCACTGGTGGTCGTTCCTCGCCCCGATGTTCACTCGCAGGTGGCACGTTGTCGCTCTCGACCTCTCCGGACACGGTGACAGCGGACGGAGGGACTGCTACGACCATCAGATCTGGTCCAGAGAGGTCCTCGCCGTCGCGAACGCAGCCGGGTTTCCCGGCCCGCCCGTCGTCGTCGGCCACTCCCTCGGGGGACTCGTCACAATCGAATTGGCATCCACGCACGGTGACCGCCTCGCCGGCGCCGTGATCGTCGACTCGCCCGTCCGGGAGCCGGATCCGGAGTCGCGTGAGGGCGCACGAGGTCGAGCCTTCCGATCACCCGGCACCTATCCGGATCAGGCGACCGCCCTGGAACACTTCCGCCTCATCCCCGCTCAGCCATGCGACAACGAGTACATCGTGGATCACGTCGCGCGCGGTTCACTCAAACAGACAGAGGCCGGATGGACGTGGAAGTTCGACCCTCGCCTGTTCAAACACACGCTCGTTGCGCTACGCGATCAACTCGCATCCGTGCAGTGCCGTGTGGCGCTGTTCCGCGGCGAACTGAGCACCGTTGTGCAGGAGAACACGGCCGCATACATGTACGACCTGATGGGCAGGAGCGCCCCGTTCGTGTCCATTCCCGAGGCTCACCATCATCTCATCCTCGATCAACCGCTCGCGTTCGTAGCGGCCCTCCGAACGCTCCTCGCCGACTGGGAGCACTCGATTCCGGCGAAGCTTCCAACGGGTTAGACCCGGGCGACGCAGGGAAATCACGCTGAGCTAACCAATTGTGGCGTAGCCCTCTAGGAGTCCCGAGCCGGTGCCGATAGCGGATGGGTAAGCACGTCGGGAAGGCGCTACGAGATGAATGACGGACAGGGTTCACCGCTGACGCTTGATCAGGCGTATCAAGCGGCCTATCTGTGGATGTTCCATGTCGGCGAGCCTCCATCTGAGATCGTCGAGCGTGGTTCACACGCCGTCGAACTCCGATCGACCAGCCTCGCCGCGTTCGTCCGGGTCCCCGATCGTCCGCTCAGTCAACGCACCGTGCTTGCCGTCCTCGCCGCTGATTCCGATGGCCGTCAACGCGTCATCTTCTCCGCCACCGACTTCAGTCCGGCTGCGATCAGTATCGCCGAAGCACAGGGAATCGCCTTGTTCGCTCTGGGAAGTGACGGCGCCGCTCAACCGCGAAATGGGCAGGCTTCCACTCTCACAACGCCGGATGCTCCCCCCGCGCCGTTCACCGTGACCGTCAAGGAAGAGAGCCTGATCGCCGCCTACTCCGAATGGGGGAAGAGCGACTTCTCGGCCGATGAGTGGGTCGATTGCCCCGGATGTGGCACCAACCAGCACCACACGCTCGATGCGTGCCGCCTCTGCGGCACCACCCTCCACGATGAGACGTCGCTCGGGTCGGCCCCGGATGGCCTCAACTACCGCTGTCGTGAGTGTGGCTCGCACGACGTCGAGATCGTCGCAGCCACCGATTCCGCCCAACGCACATAGCCGTCCGGGAATGCCCGGACCGCCCTGTTCGTTCTCGTTCCGATGACGAACGAGCCCCGATACCCGATCGCATTCTCTCGCGGAAACGCCCGCGTCGACGATCTCCGGACCTGGGTTGGCCTGACGGGTGCGTCTGCGCTCCTCTTCGGACCGCTCAGGTGGGCGATCCTCGCCTCTGGACGTCTCGGCCGGCGTCACCTCCTTCATCGCCTCGAGCGCATCTGGGCCACCGTCATGACCCGGGCGCTCGGAATCCGTGTCACGGTGTCAGGCCTCGATCGTGTTGACGCCGACCAGGAGTACGTCGTCGTCCCGTTGCACGAGGGACTCGTCGACCCCCTCGTCATCACTCGCATCCCGCTGCATCTCTCGTTCGCTGCACGTGACGAGTTGTTCGACTGGCGCTTCCTCGGCTCCTACCTCTCGGCATCAGAGCAGACCAGCATCTCCACCCGCTCGGGTCCAGATGGATTCAGGGCGTTGCTGCGCGGCGCGCAAGCGGCGTTCGACCGAAACGAGAGCTTCGTCGTGTTCCCGCAGGGAAGCATCCTCGGCGTCGAAGCGGCCTTCTTTCCCGGTCCGTTCCGGGTAGCCGAGAAACTCGGCCGGCCGATCCTGCCCGTGGTCATCAGTGGCACGCATCGCGTGTGGGAGTACCCGTACCGTCCGATCGTCCGTCGCCACCAGCGAGTCCGCCTCGAGATCCTCGATCCGATCCCGGCAGACCGATCGGTCGAGAGCATGCGGTCCACGGAGCGCGAGATGAAGCGCATCGCGCTCTCCCGGGCACCATTTCCCCGACGCTACGAACCCGATCGGGACGGCTGGTGGGACGAGTACCCGTTCCGAATCGATGGAGATTTCGCCCGTCTCGCTCACCGTGTTCGTGACCATCGCTCTTCGGCGGGCGTTGGGTGATGCCATGGATCTGAGCCAGTGGTGGTTGTTCCCGGTCGCCATCGTCATCGCGGCCGTTGCGAACGGTGCCGGTATCGGCGGAGCGACCTTCTTCTCCCCGCTGTTCGTGGTCGCCCTCGGTCTTGAACCATCCGTCGCCATCGGTGCGGCGCTCGTTACCGAAGTCTTCGGGTTCGCGTCCGGGGTGATCGCTCACGCCAGAGCGAAAGCGATCGACTGGCGGGTCGTGCGGCTCCTGACAACAGCCGCCGTACCTGCCGCGATCGTCGGCTCACTACTCGCCGGCATCGCGCCGGAGCTCTTGCTGAAGG
Source organism: Acidimicrobiia bacterium (assembly GCA_048452705.1). GTDB lineage: Bacteria > Actinomycetota > Acidimicrobiia > Spongiisociales > UBA5794 > JAHEEL01. The sequence continues at coordinate 641 of JBLWQS010000124.1, read as the reverse complement.
TGATCCTGGCGGTCGGACTCACCGGGATCGCCATCACGTTCGTTCGACACCACGACCCCGCCGACCAGGACGCCGAGATCAAGATGGGAATCGATGTCGTTCAACCGGCGATCACCAGGCGAATCGTGACCGCGGATCACACGGTCTACGAATACGAGCTCTGTCGGACCAGTGAGGGGCGAACCGGAGCCGGCATCGGCGGGTTGTTCGTCGGTCTCATCTCAACGGGGTTGGGTGAAGCCAACTCATTCACGCTCGTGAAGCGCTGCCGCGTCCCCTCGCGTATCGCCGTCGCGGTCAGCGTCACCACGGTCGCCATCACCGCCCTTGCCGCGAGTGTGACCCACGCGATCAGCTTCTTCACGACGCCGGGGTCGGACATCAGCACGATCGCTTCCATCGTCATCTTCACCGTCCCGGGCGTGATCATCGGAGGACAGCTCGGCCCGGCATTCATCCGTCGCGTCCCAGAGCAGCGTCTCATCCGCAGCCTGGGTTGGCTGTTCTTCGCCATCGCAGGGCTCACGCTCTTCGAAGCGTTCGTCCTGTAGACCACAGACCACAGACCACAGACCACAGACCACAGCAAGCAGAGGCTAAGACACCGGCAGATCACTTCCGCGGTGTCTGGCTGTGGTCTG